>NZ_SRRZ01000197.1 GCF_013179805.1 Microcoleus asticus IPMA8
CTTCTTGCCGTTTTTACGGATATGGGTTGATTTACATTCTGGGCATTGCATAAATTATTCCTCCTATTCATACTCTAACTCAGCAACGCCTTAGCGCCACCAGTACAGGGCGAGAAGGCAAACATCGGGAACTCACAGCAGTCCATAGGACAACCAAAATAGGAGCCGTAAATAACAGAACGATCGCCACGGCTACAGGCAAGCGCTGAATTGCCAGGTAATCGGCACCGACTAAGCCAACGAGAATGAGTCCCAGCGCCAATTGTGGACGATCGATCGGCTTGGCGTGGGAGCGTCCCACCAAACTATCCAGAATCGCAAGTCCAAAAATGGCGATCGTTGCGCTTGCTCCAGCTAGCTCAAACGGCTGCACTCCTGATAAAAACAGGCGATTGGCGACATTAGCAGCGATCGCCCAGGCAACAACTGTCAGGAGCATTGCCAGCATTCCCAACAGATTGGGTGAGTTGCGATCGCCTTCGAGCAGCGATTTCCAGGCGGTGTGAGGCGTTTTAGCAGCCATCGTTTCACCTTCGCAAGTAGTTTACTATTTGATAGTTGAAATTTCAACTAAAATCAAGGTAGCACGCGATAGTTGAAAATTCAACTACTTTTTTGAGATAATCCTGAGATGACTGCTAAACCTAAACTGGACAATCTACGGAACTCTGTCTGGCGACTTTTTATCACCGCCAATGTCAAGCTGCTCGATCGCATGGGCGAAAAGTTTTCTCAGGCAGGGCTGCCCTCGATGGATTGGTACGATGTACTGTTGACGCTCAAAGAAGCGCCAGAGTATCGTCTGCGCTTGAGCGATTTAGCCCAGAAGGCGCTGTTGAGCCGGAGCAATCTGACCCATCTGGTCGATCGCCTGGAAAAAGCCGGACTGCTATATCGAAAACGCTGTCCGAGCGATCGGCGCGGCACCTATGCTGTGCTGACTGAGGCAGGATTGGCGATGCAACAGCAAATGTGGACGGTTTACGCTGAAGGAATTGCAGAATACTTTGCCTGTCACCTGGATGATGAAGAACTTCAGGTGATGCAGCAAGTGCTGAAGCGAATGCTTGCGGCAGTTAGTCAGTAAGGGCGTCCGAGCAGATAGTCCTCACTTGGCGAACCAGAATGATGCCAGTCTCGGTGGCAGAACTCTTGTTCGCCAAAAGTCTCTTTAAATATCAAATCCGCTTTTCATCGGAATGATATAAACGGAGGACACGGCACTGCCGTGTCCCTACAATTAATGGCGGTAGGGACACGGCACTGCCGTGTCCTCAGTATCATTCCGATGCAACCGGAAACGATATAAATCGCCGAGTCACAAGCGCCAAGTTTCTCTTCTATTCTTCCCCGCCCAACTCAGCTCTAACTTTCTCAACAACTCGATTCAACTCCACCGAATGAGAGGCCTTAAATAAAATACGATCGCCCGGTGTGACAAACTCCATTAAATGCCTTGCTAAATCTTCGCGGGAATTCTCCCTCGCAATATCTTCTACCTCCAAAAAAGGCAAACCCGCCGCACCCGCAGCCATCGCCGCCGCTTCCTCAAAATCAGCAAAAACAAACAAAGCATCCAGATTCAACTCTCGCGCGGCCCTTCCCACTTGTCGGTGAAATTCGATCGCCCTGTCCCCCAATTCCTTCATTGTTCCCAACACCGCAATCCGGCGCTTTCCTGGAGTATCTGCTAACAGTCTCAGGGCCGCCAACATCGACTCCAAACCAGCATTGTAAGTCTCATCCAGAATCACAATATCCTGCGGCAAATCGTAGCGGCGCGCCCGTCCATCCGGTAACTGCACAGACAAACCTTGCTTTAAAACTTCCCAATCAATACCTAAAACTTTTCCTACCGCCAAAGCCGCCAAATAATTTACAGCATTGTGCCGTCCTTGCAGCGGCAGTGGCAATTCCACACCTTCTACATACATTGTATCATTATTGAGCAATTCTCCGCACAAATCGCCGCCTTCTAAACCGTAAGTTAAAGTTTTTCCCTGCCAAACTTGGGCCGCAGTTGCTATTAATCTGTCACAATCGTGATTGAGAATAGCAATGCTATCATCAGGCATTTCGGCTAACAGTTCGCACTTAGCTTGGGCGATCGCCTCTTCCGAACCCAATCGCCCGATATGCGCCGTTCCTACGTTAGTAATTACCGCCACTGTAGGACGCGCAATTTGCGACAGCAGCGCTATTTCGCCACTCCCGCGCATTCCCATTTCAATTACAGCATAATTGTGTGAGGGCGAAAGCTCTAACAGAGTTTTTGGTACTCCAATTTCATTGTTGTAGTTATATTGAGTTTTAAGAACATTTCCTCTCGTTGACAAAACCGCCGCAATTAATTCTTTAACAGTAGTTTTACCGACCGAACCAGTAACAGCAACTATAGGTATACTGAACTGGTTTCGCCACCAGCGGGCGATCGACTGATAAGCTTTTAAAGTATCATCCACGCGCAACAGCGGAAAATTAGGCAATTCCTCTTGCCAATGTCGATCGACTATCGCCGCAATCGCCCCCAAATCCCGGGCTTTTGCCACAAATTGATGGCCGTCAAAATTGTCTCCCCGCAGCGCCAAAAATACTTCGCCCCCCTCAAGAGTGCGCGTATCTGTGGCAATACCTGTCCCTAAAGCTGTCAAAACATCGTCAGGCACAGCAGGCAAAGGTACATTTAAAATTTCAAAAAGTCTGGCGATACTTACGCGACAAACCATAACCAGCACTCACCTTTCAAATAATTATTTTCACAGCTAATCCTACCTTGCTTGACCTGACATTTAACTGACAGGGGGCTGCTGGTCAGGATAGACCTTGACAATCCTAATACTAAATCGTCAGCAAACCAAGAAATTCTTCCGTACCTACTCACAGTCTTTACCAATACTTTACAAAGTCTATATTGATTTAAGGCCTTGCTAATTACCAACAATTCATGCCATGCTGATGTTGGTAATTAGTTTTAACTAAGCAAAAAATATCGATCGGCTTAAGCTGCTGACAGCTTCTACCCCTAAGCCTCATCCGGCGAGCAGCTCGGTTGACTCAATTGTTGCGCTTCATCTGCCAATTCATCAAGCTAATAGCGCTGAAAGCTCTTGCCCCAGACTTGGAGGTTAATCCACAATGAACGACTACAATAGACAGATTTACGAAGAAGAACAGCTACTTTACAAGCACTGGCTGGAGTTGGTACAACGAGAGCAGCCGGCCGAACTCATCAGCCGCTTTCGCACTTTGTTTATTCATGGTACCGGATATCCCGATCGCTCCGTCGCCGAGGCACTCGAAAAAATAGCAGCCTCAGAACACGCCGAACAAGAATTCAAGTACATCCTCAACCGCTGCTGCCACATCCTGATCAACCGCTGGCAAACTTACTCCAGCAAGCAAGCAGCCATCCCTGAATTGATCGCTCTGTTTGAAGAAGCACCCAAAATACTATTTGGCTACAATCAATCGCGGGCGCGAGGCTCGATCCCCAAATTAGTAAATCAATTTACCGAAAGCGAACAGTACCTCACACTCCAACGCTTAGCCAAAGTCATAACTCACAGCAATGAAGATAGCAGCAACAGCAAAATCCCTGCTACCCTTGCCCTCGGAACCTTAATTCCCCGCTATCCTTACCTGTATAAACACTGCCTGCTCAGCGACGACAGCACCTACGAACAGCAGAAAATCATTAAAAAAATCCAAGCTCAAAAGCAGCAGCAATTTGAGGTCAACCTCTCCCAATACGTCGCTCACCAAGTGAGAAAAGCCCAAACAGCACGGCGGGAAACCTCAATTTCCTTCGGGAGAATTATACAGCCTATAAAAAACCCAACGCTGTTGAGCGATCCGGAACTGTTCTTTGCCCTCAAGCAATTTGTTGGAAAAGTAGAAGGAGCCGATACCTACAGAGAGCTAGCGGGTCGCTTCACGGCGAACGCCAGCACAACTGCGTCTTACGGCTCATTTAAAGACGACTTGTACGAATACCTGATTTCTTCTGTCACCGACGATCGCTACGGCAAACGTCAATTTAACGAAAAATTGTATAAGCAACTACAAAATACCTTTCCTCACAGCGACGATCAGAAGTTCAACGAATTTTTAATGATCAGAACTTGCAGCCAGTTATTGAACTTTTTAGTAGTAGAGAGTCCTGTGCGGCCCAACCACTTTGTCTTCATCGACCTGATCTCTAATCTCGGGCCGACCCAAACCACAGGTTTGCTGCTGAAAATCGTACTAATTTGCGGCAAAGTCAAGCCCTACCTAGAAAAGCGGCTGGCAATTTTGTTCGGTCACTATGAATTCAGTACCCGAGAAGGCGTGGTGTGGTTAGTCAAAGCCCTGGAAAACGTGAACCTAGCTTTGAGTACCAATTTTGGCAAGGTGGATGTATCTTTCCTGCGGTGAGAGCGCGCGCTACAACTTTCTGTGCTTCCACCTTGACAAAACATCACACCGAGAAACCAGGTTTCTCAATACCCTAAAAGTTTTACGTTTAATTAGAACGACTTAATTAACTGCTGAAACCTACTCAAAAGACGCTATTCTATGTTAAAGTACCAAGTGTGAATCAGATTCAGTTGCAGGCTTTGTTCATTGCTACAGAATTGTCTAAAAACTTGCCCTTCTGTATCGGCAGGGGACTCTCCGAAACTGAAATCTTCGCACTGTCTAAATTTTGGAGTTATTCCTCATGTCGATATACGTCGGTAACTTATCCTACCAAGTTACCCAAGAAGACATCACCACCGTCTTCGCCGAATACGGAACCGTTAAGCGAGTACATCTACCTACCGACAGAGAAACCAGTCGCCCCCGCGGCTTCGGTTTTGTAGAAATGTCAACAGATGCAGAAGAAGATGCAGCCATTAGTGCTCTCGACGGAGCAGAGTGGATGGGTCGCGACCTCAAAGTTAACAAAGCTAAGCCCCGCGAAGATGAAGGCCGGGGTGGCGGCAACCGGGGCGGCGGCGGCCCTGGAAAATTTGCTCGCGGAGGCGGCGGCGGCGGAGGACGTTATTAATTTCCTCTGATAAAGATTTGAGATTGGAGAGTTGAAATTGGCGATCGAGCTTACCTAGCTCCGAAGCACTTCCGGCCGTTCCGAAAAACCTATGCTCTTCAAGTTTTCATATCTACCGCTTTAAATATACCAAAAAGCCAAGGGCCTAACCCTTGGCTTTTTGGTATGAGGGTTGACGGTATGAGCCTGAAACGCCCAGGGCGAATCGGTTGCAGTGCCGTCAGGTTCTAATCGTCAGGTTCAATACTGCTGCTCAATCCGTGATTGTTGAGCGTTTCAGCGTAAAACTCAGCGTGTTCGAGAGCGCAAACAATCACCAGTCCCATCCCGTTAGTGTGGGCTTCCATCATCACATTCACAGCCTGTGGCTGAGTCAGACTCGGTACCGTCGCCATCAAAGTCTGCACCACGTACTCCATAGGATTGAAATCATCATTGTGCAGCAGAACGCGGTAGCGCGGTGCCAGCTTGCGGACTGTGGAACTTTTTTGAATAATTTCGACAGACACTAATCTATACCTCCTGACTTGTAAAATGTTAAAATTTGTCAACAATCTTGAACCGGATTCCTCCGCTGTGCAAGAGTATGTCACTTTCAGTTATTTTATTGAAATCTGAATAATCAGACAAGGCAGCCCCTTTGTCGATCGCGAGCTGTGAACCGCACACCAAAGCCAGAGGGGGTGTCCTGGGCCCTCCGCAACCACCTTCCTAGCGCCATAATATTAGAAAGGCGAGATCGGTTAAAAATAACAAACTACTACCTGTTGAGTCTCCAGAACTGAGGGAACCTTATATGAAACGCAAACCTAAATCCTACAACGACGACAGATTCAGCGACGCATCCCGGGGAGATGAAGACTCCGGCTCATTTGGCGGACAGTCGCGGCGTCAACCTCAGTCCGGCAAACCCTCTTTCCTCAATTCCGCCACTCTTGGGATTTTAACAGCCGTCTTTATTCTGGGAATTGGGATTGGCATTGCTTTTAGCTCCACAGCTACCATTAGCCCAGAGAACGTAGCATCCCGCGAATTTATCGATCGCAGCGCCCCGAACCCAGAACTTTGCGTGCAGTTTGGAGCAAGCGCGATGGTGACAGATATGCGCCTCTACGTCACCCTCAACCCCTTCAACGTCTACATCTCGCAGCCGAGTATGCGCCCCGGATGCGTTCTGCGAACCAATAACTGGGCAATTCTGGAACAAAGAAAACTCATCAGCCAAAACCAAGTGCGAGAGTGCAAAAATCGCATGAACACCTTTGGCTTCACCGGCCCCCTGGAAGCCCAACCCGAAATTAACTGTATCTACCAAAACGACGGCGCTAAAAACCTGTTCCTCAACCAACCGGGTTCGATAGCTCCAACCACTGAAGGTCAAAATTTCTAAATCGCCGATATAGCGGTTTTCAGTTGAGTGAAGTACAGATGCTCGGGTAGGGACTTAGGCTAAGCCTAAGTCCCTAATTTATTTCATGCAAGGGAAACTGCTCTCAGTAGATTTTGAAGCCCGAGGTTTGAGGAAGAAGGAAGTCTTCTCTCAAACCTCGGACTGGTTCCTTCAAAAACCGAACTGCGGAAAATCTTCGGTTAACTGAACTTGCAAAATTTGGCCGGGTTGAATCGTAGCAGGTTGAGGAGCAGCGACGTAAGTTGTAGCAACACCACCGGCTGCTCCCGCCAACAAACCGATACCGGAAAAGCCGCTCAGCAAGAACAAAGCTAAACCACCAATACCAGTATTTCGCAACAAACTGCGATCGGAAGGCTGTTGTCGGCGGCCTCCCACAGGTTCCGATCGAGCGAAGAGAGGGATATTGCGGCCGTTCAGACTAATAGCTTCGACAACAAATCGACTGCCGAGGTTGGTCGTTTCAAATCTACCGATGACAGGCGTATTAGCAGGTACGATCGTATTGCCGCGACTGTCGAGAATTCCCCCTTGCAGCAGCAGCACTTCCTCTCGGCTGGGTTTCGCACGGGCAAGGCGCAAAGCCTCAGCACCGGGGTATAGCAAACTGAGCTCCGTCCCCGCCGGCAACAAGATATTCGCCCCAGCCGCAGCCTGCGAAACAGCATTCGATCGTCCGCGAGGAAGTGGTTCACCAAAGGTAAGCGTCCGCTGTTGGGGCGCATCAGCAGCCGTTATTTGAGGAGCTAGGCTGGGTACAGCAGTACCTTGTACCCCTGAGCCTCTGTCAAGGCGAACATTGACTAAAGGAACTCTTAGCGGTCGAATTTGGTCGTTGGGAGTTGGTGGCTGCGAAGAATTTGTAGCGAGATTCAGGGAAGTAGGAGGGTCAGGTCGATCGACCTTTGGAGCACCATTTGAGTTGGAATCTGTCGGCGGCTGGTTTTGCGGTACTTGTATTGCAGGCTGGGGTTGAGTTTCGGAAGTTTCCACAATAGGAGTCGGTTCGATCGAAGGACGCAACACCCAGCGATTTTCTACCCCGCTTCTTTGGAATTGAACTTTCCCTGCGCTGAAACCGACTCCGGGAGCCAAATTGACCAGAATTCTCGCCGTTCCCGGTTGAAGTTGACTCACCGCCACAGAACGTACAGTGCCTTGCGGGTATAGCTGAGTTGCATCTATTCCGATCTCAGTATTGGGCAAATCCACAGCAATTTGATTCGGGTTGAGTAGAGAATATGTGGGGGTTGTTCCCTCTGGGAGAGTAATTTCTAGCTGATTTGTCGCCGGATCGAATTGCCAACTTGTGACTGTAGAAGCATTTGCTGGTTGCTGTGCTGCCGGCACTGCTGCAACTGCCGCGACGATTGCTAGACTCAGACTCAGTGACTCGATCGCAAACAATCCGCGTCCTAGAGAATTAACAGCCAATTTTTGTAAGTCTTCCCCAAATCTGGTGAGTAATTTTTTGTATGGCATGGCGGCTGGGTGAAATTTTGAATCTGAAATAGATTATGGATGGGAAAATTTTGCCTTCGGATGCTGGCGGGGTGACAACCCCGCCGGAACTCAGACAGGGCTGGTATTTGACCGACTTGTGTTAAAAAAAGATAGGTCAGATGAAAGTTACA
>NZ_SRRZ01000198.1 GCF_013179805.1 Microcoleus asticus IPMA8
AGTTTGGTGATTTTGAGCCAACATTCTCATGAAACTAATGATCGATCGAACCCTCGATCGATTTATGAATGATTTGCGATCGCTATATATACTATGCGTCGGTAAGTCCTGTATTTAGCTACTGGCATTGGTTGGTTGTTTTAACCAATCTAGTTGATAGGATGTAGCCCGACCAAATCTGTAGCAAAACTTTAAGAAATTCGGCCCGAAGGTATGATTTACTAAAAATTAAAAACAGTCGATCGAGCAGACTTGACAATTTAACAATGATTCCCTGGGAGAATTTTATGAATTCCATTAATAAAAACAGCATCCACTGGACTTACTCAGTGGCTGTTTTCTGTACCCTTTTCGCACTACAGCAACAAAAAGCTACAGCAGCAACGCTATCTAACGGCTGGAATTATGCGATCGATTCCTTCAGCGATGGCGTGACAGGGGATCAAATCGGCGGTGGCGCATTTGAATTTTACGGCATCGCCATCAAAGAAACCTCAGATACAGCTTTCATCGCGATTAACTCGAATCTGAGTTTAGCAGGATACGCCGACCCACTAGCTCAAAGAGGCAACATCAACTACGGCGATTTATTCTTCAATTTTTCCGGTCAAAATTTCAATACAGCTAACGCAAACGGCAGCTTGTTTGGTATCCGCTTTGCCGAAGGAAATGACTCAAGCGTAGCCACAACAGGCATTTACAGTAACGTTACTGCTAAAAACGTCACCCAAACTAACTCTGGCTTTACTAATTTAAATCAATTCAATACGGTAGCTTCATCTCAAGGCGGAACGCCGTCTATGGGCGATTTAGCTGCCACAGACCACTATTTTGAAAAAACAGGTAACTGGACGGTTCTCAACTCAATTGCTACGGGTACAAAAGTAGGAGAAATCAATGTTTTAACGCCAGCAACTTTGAGCGCCCTCGGTCTTAATTTCGTTCAGTTTAATGCCGTAGGTTCTCAAACAATCGGATTCAGTTTCAATAAATCCTCAATGCCTTCGGGGAACTATATTGCTAACTTTTTTGCCGAGTGCGCTAACGATGCGATCGCCATTAAAGGCTCTTTTGAACAAGGCTCTGCTGAACCAGTACCAGAACCTGCTACTATCTTCGGTACTTTAGCCGGATTTAGTATTTTAGGTATTGGTGCAGCGAAACGCAAAATTAAGCGCAAGATTGCCTAAGTTATGTAGGGTGCGCACGGAGTACCTTACGAATAGCTGTAATGCGCACCTTACGAATAGTCGTAATGCTTCAAACTACTTGCAAACCGTAGAGTAAATTATCGAGAGATAAAATGCGCCCAAACATTCCCATCTGGCCCAGCAACTTGATTGACGTAGCTGTAGGGATACATCAACTTTCTCCCCTCAGTATCGCTGTAACCGGTTAGTGCATTTCCCCAAGGATCTTGCACGATATAACCCTGAGAATTGTAGCCAATTAAAGTGATAATGTGACCGGCCGCAGTAAAATCTCCCGCTAAAACTACCGGCCGCCGATTCAGCAATTCCGATCGCACATCGGCCCACGTGCGAGTCGTACTAAAACTTGTCTTAAACTCGTAAGCTTGAATCAGTGCCGAAAGTACGTTGTGATCGGTTTGAGAACCCTGACCGGCATAGTCGAAACACCACTGCAACAACTCATCCTCCAACTGTCCGCCCCACTCAGAACGAACGCCGTAGTAATAAAATACCATCGCGATCGCAGTTACGTTGCAAGTAGACCAATCAAAACGCGGATTGTCCCGCTGCGAAAAATACGGCACGTTCAATTCCACATTGTTCGGAACCGGATCGAAAATTTTATCTCCCCGCTTGAACTGAACAAAACTAGGAAAAACATAACCTGTATTGCCCAAATTCGGCAGTTCTTCAGTCAGGGAAACTTTCAGGTGAGATCCTTCCGCACCGTAGCTGTTCACGCCGTAAACTCGACCTAAAGGCAGCGTAGTTTTCTCGGTACTGCTCAGGCTAGCAGCATCTACCGGCCGTTTTTTAAAGACAGTTGCTTGCAGGATTGTCATCGTCAAAGCATCGGGGTCAAAGGGAACTTCTTTGCCGTCTTTTTTAATTTTAACGTCCTGCCAATAAATAAATCCAATATTGCCGAAACCGGGAATAGGTTCGGCGAGAGTTACTCGGAAATGCCCCAAAATGCAGGCATAACCAGTGATGGAATAGGTGCTGCCTAAAGTTATTTGAGCAACTTGATTTGCAGGCAGTTTAGATGAATCTTCTGGTTGACCTTTAATCTGAGTTGTTTGAGTTACCAACAGTTGAGCGCTGACGTTGCTATTCGGTACGTCTGCCAGGTCAAATCTTAGGATTTGAGAGCCTTTGGCAAGCTGAACGTCGGGTTCATAAAAATAGCCAAAAGTGCCGATCGGCGAAATTGCTGAATCCACAACCACCTTGAGATGCCCGTCAATAAATCCGTATTTGCTAACCGCCAAAGTCTGGCCTGCTTTGACAAAAACTTTTTGCTGATTGTTGAGCCGGGAAGAATCAAGCGGAGCTACCTTAAACAAAGTGTCAGAAACTATCTTTAAGGTCAAACCTTGTCCGACAGTCAGCGGATCGGAACTTACGGTAATGTAAATTATTTGGCTGCCAGTAACGTTGCCTTTGCTGTCAGTTGCCCGCAACCTGAGCCACCGAGCTCCAGCTACGCTAAATCCTTTAGACAAATTAACTTGCCAAGTGCTGGCCTGTTGGTTTAGCGTGACGCTTAGGGGCAATGTATCCTCAGCTATCACCTCAATTTTTGCTGCTTGTTGCCTATCAAAAGTACCCCGAAGGACGATCGGCTGATTTACCAAAACTTCTGACGGCCCTTGATAACTTAAATTCACAGCGGGATTGAAAGATTTGCCACCGCGACTGAATTGCACAAAATCGGGATAAATGAAACCCGTATTGCCAAATTGCGGCAAATTCTCGGTCAGCGAGACTTTAATGTGGCTTTGTTCGATCGAGAATCCGGCAATTCCGTAAATCATTCCCGCCGGCAAAGTAAATTTTTCTTGGGGTGGCAGGTTAGCGGCATTTACAGGCTGCTTTTTGATCGCAGTAGTTTTGATAACAGTCATGGTAACTGCATTTCTATCATACTCAATTCCCCTCCCGTCTCGCAAAATTTGGACGTGCTGCCAGTACACAAATCCCGAAGTCCCTAAGTTAGGAACTGCCCGAGCAAAAGCGACTCGAAAATGGTTTTCCACGCAAGCGTAGCCAAGAAGATTGAAAGTTTCTCCCACGTTAAATTGTAATTTCTGAGTTGATCCTAAAGTTGCAGAATCTGCGGGGGTTAACTTTAACCATGTCTTTTTGATCACCCACAGTAACTGCATTCCAGGCGGCGGGGTCGGCAACTCGGCGCGATCGAATATGAGAATTTTTGCGCCTTTGGTGATGAGTACGTGTTTTTCGTAGAAAAAACCGGACTTTCCCACCGGAGAAATTCCATTATTTAGTTGAATGTTCAGGTGTCCGTCTTCTAACTCGTAGTCGGTAATTTGATAAGTTTTACCTGCGGGTATTTCCGCTTTTTGCTGCGGGTTGAGATTGCTCGCGGGCAGTGTTCCGGCTTTGAATACGGTATCTCTGAGAGTAATTAACGTGAACAATTGAGCGGGTGACTGAGAAGCAGGATTAACTTTGATGTTAATGGTTTGTTGGCCGATAACTTTGCCTGTCTTATCAGTTGCCCTCACCTGCAGTGTGCGAGTTCCTGCGCTATCGAATCCTTTTTCTAAACTGATGTTCCAAATGCCTCTAGAGAGATTTATCCCCACATTCAGCGCATTTGAGCCTTCTGATGCTGAAATCGCTGCCACTAGATTTTTGTCAAAACTGCCAACTAAGACAGCGGCTCGATTTGCCTCAATTTCTCGCGGGCCTAAGTAACTCAAAATAATGTTGTTGGTTGTCATTATATATCCCTCTACCTACTTAGTTATTCAGCTAAAGCAAGGATAACTTCTGATTTTATCAAACACAATGACCCGAACCAGGAAAAAACCGCCCCTAGATTAAGCCTACGGGCGGTTAATGCGTTTTCCAGCATAAGTTTTTAATTATTGGGGCGAGTTGCGCCGCAAATCTAACTTTAGGCGCACACTAAGCACATTAACCGAATAAATGGGTGGTTGAGCGGATTTGTGGTGCAAGTTTTGAGGGAAGGAATTTAGTTCGAGTAGTTTGCTTCCCCCTGTACCCTTGACCCCTCACTTGCTGAGTCAATCGATTTTAGATTTTAGATTTTAGATTTTAGATTTTAGATTTTAGATTTTAGAATTGACCCCACGGATGAATGCGGGGGCTTGTATCCTGGATGCTTTCGGTCAGGACTTAGGAAAAAAACCCGGTTCCTAGGAGAATATTGCCTATAGGAACGAGGCATCTAGTAAGAAACCGGGTTTTTAGCCGTTTGGTGCATCTAGGAAGGTTAGTGCGATCGGCTAAAGTTCGACTAAACTATGGTGACAAGAATATCTTGAGCGTGAGTGTCAACTTTCATGGTTTCGCCCTCATAAACTTGAATGATTTTGCCGGTACCGTCGATGACGAAAGTAACGCGCTTGGCATAATCGCCTTTCTCGACATCGTAAGCTTTGGTAATCGTGCCATCAACATCTGCTAATAGCTGGAAAGGCAAACCGTATTTCTCTGTGAACTTTTGGTGCGATTCCTCGTTGTCTCGGCTGACACCGAGAACTACTATATCTTTGCCCTTGTATTCTTCATGGGCTGCTTTGAAGCTTTGGGCTTGTCTTGTGCAGCCGGGGGTGTCATCTTTCGGGTAGAAATACAAGATTACGGTTTTACCGGCGAATTGGGACAGGGAGACTGTGTTGCCGTTTGTGTCTTTGGCGGTAAACTGAGGGGCAGCGCACCCAACTGGTAAAGTCATAGTTTTGTTTCCCTTGTTTGGTTTTTCTTGCAGTTCCTCAACTTATTTTAGTTGGTTCTGTCGCTTTGCAAGAGACCTTTGTTAAAAATCGCGATCGCCCCCAACTCCGTGACGTTAAGCTTTACTGCATTTAACTTGCACCTAAGATGCGGGCTAAGAGTGCCTATTAGACGAATATTTTCAATAATGAGATATTGCACCATTGTCAATAATCCTTTTTTGAACAGGCAAGATGGCTGTTCCACAAAGAGTAGATTTTCTCGCTGAACAGGCAAGATGCCTGTTCAGCGAGAATACTGCAAGATGTGAGAATAGACATCTGCTAAAAAGCAGATGTCTAATTGAATGTTCGCGGGTTCTACACACCAATCGGTTGAGCAGCAGCGGGCATCATAGACGGATCGATCGCAATTCCTAAACCTTCTGCAACTTGGCGGCCGTAATTAGGATCGGCGCGGAAGAAATGGCACAGTTGGCGCATCTGAATCTCCGGTTTTGCTGCACTCAAACTTTCCACAATGTTAGCGACAAGCCGCTGCTGTGCGTCGGGTTTCATCAAGCGATAGAGGTCTCCTGCTTGGGTGTAATCGTCATTGCCCTTACGGTGATCGTAGCGATCGACTTTGACATTTCCTAAGTCCCAAGCTGGGTCAGCATAGGCAGAGTTTTGCTTTGGGGCATCTTCGTGGCTGTTGGGTTCGTAGTTGGGCCCGCTACCGCCGTTGTTACCCGGTGCCATTGCGCCATCCCGTTGATAGTGCATCACCGGACACTTTGGTTGATTGACGGGCAATTGCTGATAGTTTGCACCGAGACGGTAGCGTTGAGCATCTGCATAAGACATGATGCGAGATTGCAGCACTTTGTCTGGAGAGAAGCTAATACCTGGAACGACATTAGAAGGAGAAAATGCCGCTTGTTCCACCTCAGCAAAAAAGTTTTGTGGATTGCGATTGAGTTCAAGAATTCCCACGTCAATTAACGGAAACTCTGAGTGCTTCCACACTTTTGTCAAGTCAAAGGGGCTTTCGCGATACTCTGCGGCTTGGGCCTCGGTCATTACTTGAATGCAAAACCGCCATTTGGGATAATTACCTTGGTCGATCGCCTCAAACAAGTCGCGAGTCGCATGATCGGGGTCTTCGCCTTTGATCTGCGTCGCTTCTTCGGCGGTGAAATTTTCAATACCTTGCATGGTTTTGAAGTGGAATTTGCACCAAACCCGTTCTCCTCGATCGTTGATTAGGCTGAACGTATGGCTGCCAAAACCGTCCATGTGGCGGTGGTTTTTCGGCGTACCGCGATCGGAAAACAGAATTGTCACCTGATGCAAAGCTTCTGGACTCAGCGACCAGAAATCCCACTTCGCGTCAGCATCTTTGAGATGCGTTTGGGGATGGCGCTTTTGCGTGTGGATCAAATCAGGGAATTTGAGCGGATCGCGGATGAAGAAAACAGGGGTGTTATTGCCTACTAAATCCCAGTTGCCTTCTTCGGTGTAGAACTTCATCGAAAAACCTCTGGGGTCGCGTTCGGCATCCGCTGAACCTTGTTCGCCACCTACGGTAGAGAAGCGGAGGAGAACCTGAGTTTCTTTGCCAACTTCTGAGAATAGCTGAGCTTTGGTGTAGCGAGTAATGTCATGGGTGACGGTAAACGTGCCAAATGCAGCGGCTCCTTTTGCATGGACAACGCGCTCAGGAATGCGTTCCCGGTTGAAGTGAGCCAGTTTTTCCATCAGGTAAAAATCCTGCATGAGAATAGGCCCGCGTTCACCTGCTGTCAAGGAATTCTGGTTATCTGCAACCGGAATTCCGCTAGCGGTTGTCAATGTTTTGTCTTCTGTCATAGTGGGTAAATTGATTGCTGCATCCTAAGTATTCTATACCTTTCTGGGGCCAGGTGTTTCTGCGGTGGTAATTCTCCGATCGGCGACTGTGTGTTAAATTATTAGTGTGTTTTCAAAATTTCATGACTCAATTAAAACTAAGTTTTCAATAAAATATGATTGATTTCTACACTGTGATTCTCCGAAAAAGTGCTGATTGTTGGGTTTCTTTGTGTTTAGAAAATGGATTGGTGGGACAAGGAAATACTCCCGAACAATCTATTGATAAACTCAAACAAGCTATTGAGTCATTTTCCGAAGTTTATGAATCCGAGTCTGATGTTTATCTCAGTCCTCTTTCTATTAATGAATTACACGAATTTCTGACTTTAGAAGATGCAGAAGCCTCAGACACTTATGAACTAAGAAAAGTTTATGCCTAAAAACCTTCCATCTTTAAAACCTAAAGCATTAATTAAGATTTTAGAACAAAACGGATGTCAATTTTACCGAGAGGGTAAAGGAGATCATTGTTTGTATATGCGTGAAATTGAAGGCAGAAAAAGGATTGTTCCAATTGATATGGGTGCTGGGGAAATGTCACCAGCTTATGTGTTGCGGATTTTCAGGCAATTTGGGTTTACAGATCCAGAAATTGAGGGGATGATTAGTTAAGTCCGCCTTCATGATTCAGCAATTTAATTAGCAATCTTACTTTACAGCAATTGCCTAATCAATACCCCAATCTTTCACTTGTGTTGTAACTGATTGGATCGGAAAAGCAAGAGCAGTATCAGTAGTAGGTCGTAGAATCGGCTCTTGATTCTGCGATCGAGTAATGCTAATGGTATAACGACTTCCCTGCCCAATGGCAACAACGCGATTTTGCCGATCTAATACGGGACTGCCAGCATTAACTATAACTGAAATTGCAGATATTTGTAACTCTCGATCGCTCTTGTTGATGACTTTTCCTGTTGCAACTGTCCAATCATCATTGGTGTCGTCAGAATATCCAATAATGTGGGTAGGTGAGTTGAGGGGAACAGAGGCTGAGGATCTGGCTAAAGGCTTAATATCCTTCGGAATGTTCGTGACTTCAAGTAAAGCTAAATCTAGCTTGTCAGAGGCAGCCTTAGTGGTGCAGAAAACTCCTGAGATGCTTAAGGAGCCTAGAGAATCATAGTTAATGGAGAAAAGGGGCTTGCGCCGTGGTTCGATT
>NZ_SRRZ01000199.1 GCF_013179805.1 Microcoleus asticus IPMA8
TAAAAGCAGTGGCGATCGCACCAGACGGAAAAACAGCGATTTCCGCTTCAGACGATTACACCCTGAAAATCTGGGACACCGAGACAGGTACGGAAGTTAGAACCCTCACCGGTCATACTAGCGATGTAAATGCAGTGGCGATCGCACCAGACGGCAAACGAGCGATTTCCGCTTCTAGGGATAAAACCCTGAAAATCTGGGACACCGAGACAGGTACCGAAGTTAGAACCCTCACCGGTCATACTGACTCGGTAACAGCAGTGGATCTCGCACCAGACGGCAAACGAGCGATTTCCGCTTCAGGGGATAACACCCTCAAAATCTGGGATTTGATTAGTGGCAAAGAAATTGCTAGTTTCAGCGGAGATGCTGACTTTGAGTGTTGTACGATCGCCCCTGATGGGGCGACAGTTGTAGCGGGGGATTCGTCGGGTCGGGTGCATTTCCTGCGATTGGAGGGAATGAAAGAGTTTCCCGATTCCGCTCTCAGTGCGGATTCAACACTGCTCAATAATCCCGTTACTTTGTTCTACGATGGTTTTCTGCTGGCTAAAAAAGGGCAGTATGAAGGAGCATTACTAAAATTAACTGAAGTTGCGAAGGTGAGGTCGGATGCGGCTGTTGTTTGGTTTGAACTCGGTAAGGTTTTGTACAATTTGCAGCGCTGTGAAGAAGCTGTCGCCAGTCTCGACAAAGCTATAGAAATAGAGGGAGAAAATCGATTTTTTTTGTTTTACCAAGGCTTGGCGTTGATGAAGTGCGGCAGTCAAAATGCAGCCCGCACAAGCTGGGATCGAGCGATGAGGATCGAGCCTGATGACTGCGATTTTTGGAGCGACCAAGGCCAAGCGCTATTCTATTCTGAATGCTACGAACAAGCTATTTGGTGTTGGGATTTAGCGCTAGAAATTCAACCAAATACAGCTTATTTATGGGCTTGGCGCGGGATGGCGCTGGGAAGGGCTGGGCGTGCTGAAGAGGCAATATCCAGCTCTGACAGAGCTTTGGAATTGGAGCCAAATGATTGCGATATTTTGGCTCATAGAGCTTATGCTTTGATGATATTAGGTCGCTATGAGTCAGCGATAGATTATTTTGATAAGGCTTTACAAATTAACCCGAATTATGCTAATGTTTATTATGATAAAGCTTGCATTTACGCCTTGCAAAGTAATGTTGAGTTATCTCTGGAAAATTGGCGGCGCGCGATTGAATTGGAACCGGAAATATATCGAGAGTCAGCGAAAACTGATGCGGATTTTGATGGGATTCGGGGTGATGTGCGGTTTCAGGAGTTGTTGTTGGGATGAGGGCGTGTCAGGACTTACGGACTCCGACAAAGAAACCGGGTTTTTACCGAATTTCTGGACTATAATCAAGTATCTTCGTAAAAAACCAGGTTTCTGGGCCCTCGCCTCCCACAAAAGAAACCGGATTTTTGGCCGAATCTGTGAGTTGTAACGAACTATTTCGGTAAAAACCCGGTTTCTGCAGCCCCGCCGATCGGGTTTTTTGTTGATGGGGCGATCGAATTTGAGAGAAATGTGCGATCGGGTTTTTTGTTGATGGGGCGATCGAGTTTTTGGTTGATGTGCGATCGAGTTTTTGGTGGATGGGCGATCGGGTTTTTTGTTGATCGGGGGATCGAATTTGAGAGAAATGTGCGATCGGGTTTGTGTGTTGATTGGGGCGATCGGATTTTTGGGTTGATGGGTTGATTGGGCGATCGACTTTTCGAGAAATGGGCGATCGCAAACGGCAAAAGCAGTCTAAAATGAGAATAAAATAATAGGAATAATCACCGTGAGCGTCACGACTGTAAAATGGACAGTTGAAGACTACCACCATATGATTGCCGCCGGTATTCTGGAACGGCGAAACGTTGAATTAATAGGTGGAGAAATCATCGAAATGGCCCCCGAAGGAGAATCCCATGCTTACTCCAGCGATGAGGGTGGAGAGTACCTAATTTACTTGCTGGGCGATCGGGCAAAAGTCCGCCAAGGTAAGCCAATTACCTTATCGTCAAGCAACTCTGAGCCACAACCCGATATCGCTGTCGTTCAACGTCTGGGACGAGATTACCGAGAACATCACCCCTATCCAGAAAACATTTTTTGGCTGATTGAATACTCAAACTCTACTCTCAGTAAAGACTTGGAAATTAAAACCAAAATTTACGCCCAAGCGGGCATTTCTGAGTATTGGGTCATCAATTTGCGAACAATGGAATTGATAGTATTTCGCTCGCCTACAAATGACGGCTATCAATTCAGAGAAACTCTAACTCAGGGTAATATCACTCCGCTAGCATTTCCCGATGTTGCAGTTTCGATCGATCGATTATTAGAGGATTAGGCCTTCAACCCGCGCACCATCCGGGTAAAATCTCGTGTAGACGCGGTTTCAACCGCCGTATCTTCGCCGTGCGATCGACTTTTTGGGAAAGGGGCGATCGACTCTTCAACCCGTCGAGTGGGCTTTGAGCAACGCCCAAAAAGTTAAATTTAAATGCAGAACACCCGATCAATCAACCCTTGGCTCATCCAATCCCAGCGGCACAAAATATTGACTGTAAACCACACTATCCGATGCCCAAAGCGGCCGCCAATAAACATTTTGCATCACCGCCTTCTCCCCATCACCCTCAGCAGGCCACTGAAAACTGACGATCGCAATATTGCTATATCCCACAATCTCATCACCCTCTTGCAGCCAGCGATTGCGCCACAACAGCGATATAAAATTCCACAACCTGCGCAGGAACGACAATCGTTTATCTGTATGCGATCTATTTGACGCAGTTCCCTTTTCTAGCTGCAAAAACATCCGAGCTTTTTGTCGTTTAATCCAGTCAACCCGATAGCCCCAATCAGGCAGAGATTGTCTATTTCTGACAGCAGCCGCCAAAGCTTTCTTTCTGCCACCCCTCGAAATCTTAATTAATTCCAGCGGCTCATTCCATCCCAAACATTCGTGCGATCGCTCAGGAAGCAGCGACTTAATCTTAGTATGAATTAAATGCGTTTTCCACTCCTCATTGATAAAAGCACTAGCAGTCAACTGCGCCAACACAGAAGATTGACAATTTGATTTATAGTTCGCCCCCTTCAAAAGCTCAATATTCGATCGAGAATCGCCAAAATGACAATCAGACCAATAACTCAGTCGCACAGCAGCAGCATAGTGAATATCCCCCGTCAACAGAATCACCCGATCGCGCTGTTTAAACAACTCCGACAACAGCTTCACAAAAGCCAACTCGTGAAAATTCCAAGCATCCCCCGCATCACTATTAAAAACCTTCCCCTGTTCCACATCCCACTTTTGTACCACATCAATAATCCACAAACCCACCAAATTTGTCGGCACAACCACCAGCGTCGCCTCAATCTCAAACTCCCCAGTTTTATTCAGAAAATCAGTCTCCTTCAAAGGTTTCTGAATTTGCTCCTCAAAACCTTTGTGAGTCAAAAGCATCGGCGGATCGATCGCGCTTTTCACCGGATACCCCCGCCAACTCCGCGTATCCAGCACAATCACCTCGTGCTTAAAACTTCTCACAGTAAAATGCCAATTCAAAACCTCACTTACACCCTCGCCATCCCGATCCAAAATAAAAACATCTTCATCTAATTTCAACTTAGGCAAATGAGTTTTCGGATCTAGCGCTGGAATTCCCAAATACGAAGCCGCCTCCTCCCAAGCAGAAACATCAGTCCCCGCCGAATTCGACCATTTTTCAGCAGTTGTTAATAATTTATCTCCCGGTTTTTCGCGATCGAACTGTGCGGGCGTATTTCCCCAAGCCTGAAACACAGCGTAAGCCAGCAAAGCATTCTGCACCACGCGGCGGCCCAGCGGCTTCCCCAGCACCCGGTAACACCACTCTCGATTCAAATACAAATCGTCACTAACATCATGGTCGTCGCAAATCATATAAGTAGGAATATTCGCTAGCGCCCTCCTCACCCTCCACAAGTTGCGAACAAAACCGTCAAGTTCAACAACTTCTCTATCCCAGACTTTTGCCTGCTTAGAATTTGGGCAAATATCCTTACCCTTCGGAAAACGCTCGCACCAAAGTACCGGCGACCAAACTAACAAATACATCGCATAATATTCGCCCAAGCTAAACAAGTGACTTTTAGCATTTTTGGGTTTATTCACCAACATCGCGGTAAAGCCGCCAAAATCTCTGGCAATATCGCTGCGAGTCCCCGGCTGTAACTCAATTGGTTTTTTGGACTCATACTTACCATCAGACGGTTTCTGAATAGGTGACTCTCTAAAAATTTCCCTCTCTTGGCCAACTGTATTTTCGTTTTCCGCATTTTTAGGTATACTGATACACAAATTCTTTTTAATTTGGGCATCATCCATCAGGGGTAGACTCTCTTCCCAGCCCAACAGGGTATCGCCAGCATCCGTCAAAGCCCACAGCATCGCATCGGCAACGTCGTCGCCGTAAATTTGGTCACCCGTTAAAAACAGTTGGTGGGGCCTGCTATTTGCCGTACTTGCAAACTGTTCGATCGAATTATCCAAGATTGGCAGGGCATCTCTGCCGTCTCCGTGGGGCTTGCGACAAGAACCGTGAACGATACGCAAATAGTTTAAATCGTTCGGCGGCAGGGCAAAAGTGGGCAACTGGTGAGCGAAATAACTGATCGTCTCCCGTCCCAAAGCCGACCAATCAGGGGACGCCGGCCACAGGCAAGAAATGAGATTTTCTTTCTCATTTTCTGGGACTGCAACCCCCGACGGCGACTCGCGACTCCCAGCAAATTCGATGTCATAAGCATAAATTTGCCCGGATGTCAAGACATTGCTGTCGATCGGTTTAGCAGTCACCGCCACTACGTGCAGGTATTTGCCGAGCTGCACGGTAGAGTTCGCACCTTGGAGCAATGGCCGATCGACAATTTCGCCGGTTCCGCCCTCTGTCGAATAAACCTTGAGTTCGACTTGGCGGGGTGCTTTCAGAGCCAGCCAAACAGTCACGGCCCGACTTTCAGTCCGGCGCAAAATCGGGCCCGCAAGGATGAGCGGCAAATGATGAATTCGATGACTTAATGGCGTCCACGACATAGGATTTAAAAAATAAAAATTCAATCAGGGGTTTTCTAGCAATGAAATTTCAGGCGATCGAGCATCTGTAATCCGCTTAATTAATGCTAAGTCTGCCAACCCCAGTCTGCAAAATTGTAACAATTCATTAAGTAAAATTAATAATCAACCATGCTACAAGAAGAAAAATTACAGCAGTTCCTAGATTCAGCCCTGCAGCCGCCAGCCATTAAAACATCAGAACCCGCCGAGAGGCCCAACAGTCCGCCGCTCTACTCTTCACCTTTAGATCGGGCGATCGACCGCCACCCCCTCACCGTGGCTCCAGAAACCCCGATCGCCCAAGTGTTGGCTTTGATGAACCCGATGCGTGTCTCCTGTCGGCTTTATGGCGAAAAACCACACGCTCTTCCGAGTCCGACCAAGCGCAGTTGCGTGTTAGTCGTGGAAGATAATCGGCCGATCGGCATTTTTACAGAACGAGATATCGTCAAACTAACTACCGTAGCAGCTTGTGCGGTAGGACTGACAATTGCTGACGTAATGACTCGATCGCCCATTACTCTCAAACAATCCGAGTCTCAAGATATTTTCACAGCTATATTCACGTTGCGCCAGCATCAGATTCGGCATTTGCCCGTAGTGGACGAAGACTCGCGACTTCTCGGCATCATCACCCGCGAAGCCATTCACGAAGCCCTGCAACCGGTTAACTTGCTAACCAATTTGCGCTGTGCAGCAGATGTCATGACTAAAGATGTCATTTGGGCCCCAAAAACTGCCTCAGCCCTCGATTTAGCCGAACTCATGGTCAAGTATCGAGTTAGTTGCGTCGTCATTGTCGAAGAGCCAACTCAGCATCCACAGCGGGCGATCGCACCAATAGAAAATTACCAAATTCCGATCGGCATTGTCACCGAGCGGGATATTGTGCAGTTTCACGCCCTCGAATTAAACCTCTCGGAAATCCCGGCAGCAAGGGTCATGAGTGCGCCTTTATTTTGCATATCTCCCGCCGATTCCCTCTGGAGTGCCCATCAGTCGATGCAGCGGCACTGTGTCCGCCGTTTGGTAGTAGTTGGCAGTCACGGAGAACTTTTGGGCGTTGTCTCCGTGACAAGTTTGCCGCAAGTTTTTAACCAATCAGAAATGTACGGCACGATCGAGCTTTTGCAGCAAGCAGTTGACGATCGAGCCTCTCAATTGCAGGAAGCCAACGAACTTTTGCAGCAAGAAATTTTAGAGCGGCAGCGGGCCCAAGAAGCCCTGCGCCAAGCTCATGACGACTTAAAAAAACAAGTAGAAGAACGCACCGCTCAACTTTTAGAATCAAATGAATTGTTGAGACGGGATATTATCAAGCGCCAGCGAGTCGAAGAAGCGCTGCGGCGAAAACAAGCTTGCTTGAAAAATCAAGCGCAGCAATTAGAGCAAACTGTACGAAAGTTGCAGCAAACTCAAACTCAATTAGTGCAAACCGAAAAAATGTCTTCTTTGGGACAAATGATTGCCGGTATCGCTCACGAAATTAACAATCCTGTTAATTTTATCTACGGCAATCTTTCCCACGCCAGGCACTACATCA
Organism: Microcoleus asticus IPMA8; assembly: GCF_013179805.1. Taxonomy (GTDB): domain Bacteria; phylum Cyanobacteriota; class Cyanobacteriia; order Cyanobacteriales; family Microcoleaceae; genus Microcoleus; species Microcoleus asticus. Next base: position 6,656 of record NZ_SRRZ01000199.1, read on the forward strand.
AAGAATTGTTCCAACTGTTGGAACTTTACCAGCAGCACTATTCCGAACCAGTCTCGGAAATTCGGGAAGCAGCAGCACAGATGGAAGTCGATTTTTTGGTAGAAGACTTATCTAAGATCATGTCTTCTATGCAAGTAGGAACAGAGCGCATCCGCCAAATAGTTGTGTCGATGCGCAATTTTTCGCGATCGGATCAATCTAACATTAAGCTCGTTGACATTCACGAGGGACTCGACAGCACTTTGTTGATTTTGCAGCATCGGCTCAAAGCTCACGGCGCACATCCAGCTATTGACATTATTAAAGAATACGGTAATTTGCCCCTGATCGAGTGCTGTGGCGGTCAGATCAATCAGGTGTTCATGAATATTATCGGCAATGCTATTGATGCTTTGGATGAAGAAATTCAGAAAGGGGAATGGGCGAGGAGAGATGGGAAAAATTTACCCCCGTCAAATCCTAGTTCTCCAGTAACTTTTCCCACTATTACAATTCGCACTGAAGTTGTTGGCGGCGATTTTGTGGCGATTCGCATTTCCGACAACGGGCGGGGCATACCGGAGGAGATTCGCCGCCAATTATTTGACCCGTTTTTTACTACAAAACCAGTAGGCAAGGGCACTGGGTTGGGACTGTCGATTTCTTACCATTTAGTTGTGGAACAGCACGGGGGGCGGCTCGAGTGCGTTTCGGAAGCTGGACGGGGTACTGAGTTTGCGATCGAGATTCCGATCGTCAGTTGTCATTAGTCATAGGATTGAAGAATTAAAGAATTGGAAATGACTGATGAAGCTCGTGGTTTGGATCGCGGGCCTACAGTTGCATTCTTTTTTAAAACTGGAATCAGTAGGTGCGATTCGTTTAGCCGAAACCTGAAAGGGAGGATGGCTAGGGCGTCGGTTCAGTACCCAGACTTGACAGAACCAGACAACTATGATACGTGAAGTAAGAACCCGGTTAAACTTTAACAAGTTTTGAGAAGAAACCTTATGCGTCCTCCTCTATGGACTCCTCCTGTGGAACTATCAGCCTCAGAAGAGGTGATTATCAAGCGTATCATTTATAGCCAAACTATTTACATTTCTCAGGCTCAATCGTCTCGATATATTTAATGATGAGTTCCAAGAAGAACTGGCTCTCCTGAACTTGTGGTTATAATTTTATCTAATCAGAGAAGCAAGCTAATACGCGATTCCTGAAATTATTAAAATTAGAAAAGCCAT
>NZ_SRRZ01000002.1 GCF_013179805.1 Microcoleus asticus IPMA8
TCTGAACCCCCCCTTCCCCCGCCTTGGTAAGGGGGGGGACAGGATTCAACAGCCCCTGATTCGTAAGGAGGCGAATCAGATTCAACAGCCGTATTGCCCCTTTCTAAGGCAGAAATCGCGTCTTTAGCCCCCCCTTGGTAAGGGGGGGTTGGGGGGGTTTGCAGCGGCGCGAGAAAGCCTTCAACGTCAGTATTTGTGCCGCACCAACCTTTGTCAGTCAGGTATACGGTATTGACTGCGCCGATCGCTCGGGCGATCGGGGAAACTTCCGACAGCAGCGGTAAGATTGCTTGTTTGTGCGGAATCGTGATGCTAAATCCCCGAACGCCGATCGCCGCAAATCCTGCAAGAGCAGCTTTTAAATCCCCTGGTTTTACCGGAAATGGCAGGTAAACAAAATCGACTCCCAAGTGGGAAATAGCAGCATTGTGCATCGCCGGCGACAAAGAATGTTCGACGGGATGACCAATTACTCCCAACAGTTTAGTAGTGCCTTTAATCATTTTTGTTAGTTGACTGTTGACTGTTGACTGTTAACGGTTGAGTTTTGTTAGTTTTCATACCAGATCCTGCTACCGTCGGGCCCTTATTCTTTAGTCGGCTAGGAGTGAACTTCGTTGGTTCAGAAGCGACTTGCCTCGCCGAGTGACTGTAAACCGTCAACTGTTAACTGTCAACTCTCCACTATCAACTGTGTGCCGAAACTCTTTGGCGTCAGCCAAAATCGGATTGACATCAAACCAGTAATCCTCGCCGTAACGGTATTCAAACACCCAGAGACTGCGCAGCAAGATTTGATATTTAGTTTCCCCACTCACAGTTTTGCTAGCGGATACTTGGCGCAGCAATTGCCACTCATCCGGTTCGATCGCCAAAGTAAGCTGGTGGCGGCGCTGGACGATCACATTTTCCAAAGTTTCCCGCGACAGAGGAGGGTCTTGTTTCTGCAGACAGCTATACAGCAATTGCAGCAAATTGCGGACATGACCGCCGCTGACTCGACACAGGCGATCGAGAGTTTCCGCAGAATCGAAAACTTTGCCAACCAAAGCATAGCGCTGCGAAGGCTGCACTGTCGGAAAAGCCCGCGCCAGAACCATCTGCCGCAGCAATTCCACACCCTCAGAACACTCAGAACCGTCGCTCAACTGCACCGGCACCATCGGCAAAACCTTCGGATCGACCCCAAAGCGATTGGTCAACTGGCCCAAATCGTTAGAGAAAATCAGCACCAAAGGGATTGTATACACGACGTGGCAATTTAGTCTGGCCAACTGTTCGCCGCGATCGACAAACAGGTATTCCGGCTGAAGCCGCCCCGTCGGTTTCGCGCACAGGTGTATGCGATCGAGATTGTCGATAATTACCACAAGTCCCTGTTTTCCCTGGCGTTTCAGTTCTTGGTTAGCCGGTTCTAGCAACTCCTTATTAAGCGCATCTAAAATTACGTTAGTTCGCGGCTCCAAATATTGCCTCAACTCCGATCGCAGATTCGGAGCATCTTTCGCTTTAGCAGTAATTTTTCCAATTCCCAACGCCAGAGAAAATTCTCCCTCCGTGCTGGCATTTATTTCCCCAAAACCAGGGACATTAGCTTCAGCCCTCAAGTCGATTTGAGTTTGAAAAACCTCAGCAACCCCTTTGAGCAAAGCTTTAAAACCCGTCGGTTGCAGCTTGATTTTCATTTTCTCGATGCTTTCGCTCACCTGACGAGCAACGCTCAACAAAATGTCAGTGATATCTACATCTGCCATGTCTAAGTCTTTGCTCGACTCAAAGTAAACAACATGAAATCCTTGTTGCTGCAATTCTGCTTGCAGCCGCAGCAATTCTGTTGATTTACCAGAGCCGATGTGACCGGTGAATAATTGACAGGTAGGTGCATCGGGGGACAGACGGCTGATAGTCCGCTCCAATTGTTCTACGATTGTGCCGCCCCGCACTGATGAGAAATCGATATAGTATTGTCGGTCTTTTTGATTTGCTACTGCCAGGGTGTAGCTGGGATTGCAGGCCCTATAAAATTTCTGTAAATTTAGTTCCATACCCTGTTCCATCTTTCACAACATTATGCCCTAATACCTTATTCATTTAGCTATTGTACTAATCAGAACAAGTGGCCAGTTTATTCTAATATTTTATTTGACCGCCAAGATCTCGATGTAGCTCATAAAATTTTAGATTTTAGATTTGGAATGACTCATCACTATCGGGATTTGGAGCTTGCCTACAGTGGTATTTTTTTTTTACTTCTATCAAAATACGCACTCACCAATTATACCTAATTTTTGCAGGCTGGGCATTAAGGGAAGTCATTAATAGCCAATAACTAGGCAATCGCTCTGTTTGTGACGATCGCGATTTTGTATATTGAAATCAAAGACGAAGAGTTGGCGGTAATGTTCTCGCGTCAAAGTGGCTATTTTAGTACGGTTAACCGAATGTATAAAGGGCGGGTACTTGCACCCCCCCGATGCAATTATCAAGTCCAGATTTGCTCAAAGCTCAAACCTCAAATCTAATTGCAGCAGCAAATCCAGTGGCAAATTTAAAACTGTTTGCTGCACCGATTCAGCAGATTTGACCCCGAGCAAAAACGGATACTTGCGAAGGACAACAGTCGTAGAGAGATCAAAGTTTTAGACTCTTATTCAATCTCCCAGATTCATGTGTGTAGTAAATCTAAAATCTAAAATCTAAAATCTAAAATCGACTGACAGTGCTATTTTCCATAAATCTTACCATTCGTTCGCGTACACCTGCTGAAGCCTGGTTTTGACCTGTGACCAGCCTCTCCATTGCAACAGCGTAAACTTGAAAGTTAGAAAAAACAACAGCCCAAAATAAAACGGATGCTACAATCGTAGCAGTTTGATTAAATTAGGGCTTACCCACGCTTTCTTCAAAAATTCGGTTTCTTGCTATTTTATCGTTGCTAAATCTCTTATTTTGGTAAAAACCGGGTTTCTTAGCACACTCTCTCTTCCCTAAATCTGCGATTTCTGCGCCCTCTGCGGTTATTTAAAAAACTCTTTATCCCCAATCAAATAAAACTTTTATATTCTATTCATGTGCGTGTATCTGCGGTTAAAAATCCCCAAATTATACCAAAAAAAGGGCTGGTAACTACACCAGCCCTTCAACTAATTTGAGACGTTGAATTAACAGCAATTTAACATCTCAAACCTCAAATCAATCTAGCTTCTGTCGATCGCAGCCGCAGGCTCAAAACTCGGAACCACAATTTCACCATTCTGCTTAGTCAACTGGTTGTACAGTCTTTCAGTATTCGGGAAATTAGCCGCCGGTAGAGTCGGAAAGCGGCGGTAAGGAACAGTATCCTCACCAAAAGCATCAGCATATTCAACGCTGTTCAACATCGCGTTGATAAAGCCCTTAATCCCTTTACTTGCCAAGATTTGGTTGTAAGTCCGAATCTCCGCCTGATTGCGAGGAGCGCGGCCCAAGAAGTGCTTGGTGCCCAACTCAATCACCTTAGTATTTGGATAAGGTGCGTAGAACTGTTTGACGTACAGCGAGGAACAACCTAAACCTTCAATGAACTCCTTGAGATTGATTTCATTGTTGCCAAGTTTGCTTTCGAGCGCCGTGAATTCATTCTTCACAACGTAGGGATTCAAGTCGCGTTCAAAAACTTGACGGTAAGCAGCTTGAATTAAAGTTTTCAAAGCTACCTTGTCCGAAGTAGTCGTCAGCTTGAAAACCTTAGTTTGTTCGCGTCGCTTGCTGACACCTTGAGCAATCCGATTTTGCAGATCGAAATCGCCCCGATCGCCTGCTACACCGAGTTCGATAAACCGAGGCGTGTCCGCAATCTGAGCTTGGACATTTTGCTCAGCGACGGAACTCGATCGCATCGTCCGCATCGACAAACCTGCGGGAGTTACGTAGCGCTCGTAGGGCACTGTATCTTCCCCGAAAGCTTCGTTGTACTCCAGACTGTCGATGATGCCATCTACCAGCGCGTAGAAACCCTTCTTGGCGCAAATGTCAAAATAAGCGTTCATTTCCTGGCGGCCGTAGGTAGGGCGTCCCAGGAGTCGGCGGTGAATGTACTCGATCGCCTTACAAACGTACAGCTTGCTCCAGTACATATTGCGGAACACGTCTGACTTCGCCAACATCCGAATAAACTCGCGCATCGGAATGTCGCCGTTTTCCAGCTTAATTTCCGCCACCTTTTGGCGCTGGCCGTCGAACACGTCGCGACCGAACACTTGCAGGTAAGCTGCCCGAATCACCGCTTGGGTGGAACTTTCGGTATATTTGACACTGGAAGCATTGCTGTAGCTGCTGGAGGCACCGCGGGCAGTTTTCTTGGAAGCAACATAGTTGCTCGGTAACTGGTCTAATTTAAAGACCTTGGGGCCCAGAGAACCAGGAGCAGCACCGCGAGCCGCCGGATTGCTCAACTGATTGTCAATCCCCGCACCTTGACGGATCAGGATACGGCGAGTGTCTTTGCCGAAGGGAGCTGGACGGTTTTTGGGGTTGCGAGTTTCTTGCGGGAAAATCGCGCCGAACTGAATTTCTAAGGGGTCATTGCCAACACCGTAAACGTGCTGGTCTGGTAGCGGCTGAGTGTAGCCCGCAAACAAGGTGATGAACTGAGGAACCTTGCGGAACGGAGCGCTGAAATTGAACAAATCAATTTGCGGGCCCCAGTTGCGACATTCCTGAGCTTCTTGACCCAAACCGCGCAGGTAAGGCACGGTTTCTTCGCCGAAGTAGTCGGAATATTCCTGGGAATAAACCATCGCGTCTACGAGGGCTGCCAGGCCGCCTTTAGTGACGATCGCAAAATACTTGCTGAACTCCTCCCGCGAGCTCAAACCGCGGCCTAGGAAGTGACGGGCGGCCAATTCTACAGCGCGGCTGTTGACAAACGGCTCGTAGAATTGCTGGCGGTACAGAGGAGATTTACCCAACCGGCGGATAAACTCTTTCATCGAGATTTCGCCGTTTTTGACCTTGGATTCCAGGTCAGAAATGCTTTGGCTGTATGCGCGGCTAATGTCGCGCTCGAATACTTGGCGGTAAGCTGCTTTGATTATTTCTAGCTTTTCTGCCGATGACAGGCCGGTTTTCATGACGAATTTTGACCGTCGCTCGGCTGCGTTGAAGTAGATTTGAGGCAGTTGCAGCCCTTGCTGGTCGTTGCTTTCGCGCTGCCGCACCTTGTCTGAAGGTGTGGGAGCTTTGAATTCGGTAATCGCTACCTCGAAATATTGTCCGACGATCGCCGCGGCCTCTGCATTGTTTCTGAAATAGCCCAAAGATGCTGCCTTCATTTCCTGCATTGCCACAATTGTGGCCGCCGAAGAGCAAGCATTTTCGATGATTTCCCGCAATCCGCGCACGTTCACCGAAATAATATTCGGGTCGCCAGCTACGATCGCGTAGGTGATGTAGCGCAAAAACCAGCTCAAGTCCCGCAGAGATTTGGTCATGTTGCCCGGGCCGTAGCGCGAGACATTGATCGGCTGAAATCCTGCTGGGATTGGGCCGTTGTAGCCGCCACCGTTGCCAGAAAACAGATTTCCCAGCCCCAAGAATCCGCCGCCGCCTGAGCCGTTGCCGCCGCCGCCTGCGCGACCTTCAACGTAGGTAACAGTTCCCAGTTTCATGCCTTCAGAGACATTCCCCGAGCCGCCGCGAGCCGCGCCTGCTACAGCCATCGCAGGTTCTTGTGGTCTTTCCAAAAATGCCAGCGGAGAACCGCCGGTAAAAATCCGGTTGGCTGCGCGAGATACAATCAGTTCCGAGTTTTGGGTCAGCGTCTCAGAAATCGCGATCCGAAGAGCCCCTGAACTGAAATAACTTGCCAGTTCGCTGAGTTCGCCCCGCTGTAGAAAGCGGTCTTGCTGTTCTGCTTGCGAAATTGTTGCGACTGGTACAGTTTGATATAGTTGCGGACGTGCAACTGAGCTTCCACCACTTGCCTTTACAGTCATTAGACTCCTTAGCTCCCTATCTAAATCGTTGAAGCATTTACCCAGACTAACCTTGCCTTCTCATGCAGGTAAAATTAGGTATTTTTGCTTTGTTTACTTTTTGCCTTTACCTGTCACGAGGTTCGGGCGCGCTTACTTTCTTAGATTAAAATGTTTTGGTTTCATCTTTCTTCCTGCCGGCAAATGTCCGACCCGAAGGCAGGCAGGGGGCACTCCCTCCGCGGAGCTCCGCCCGTAAACCCGTGGAAACAAAGACTTGGCAGGAGAGTTGCCTTTGGGCGATTGCAGGAAGTGCCGTCAATTAAGGGAAAAGAAAATCTAAAATTTTCTTCTGCCTTTTTCTGGGCCTCTTGCTCTCTTGAGAGACGCCTCCGCTTTACCCGAAAGCTCAGCGGTGGGTTATTGACAGTCCTTGTTTGTTAAAAAGCCTGCCGAGATTTATTGTATAGATTTAAGAGAGCGTATATGAGAAAAAATGATAAGTTTTATTACGCAGAAGCTGTCAGGGCTTGGCAATCAGGGGTTAGTCGATCGCCCGATCCCTTTCTTTCAGGCTTGCCCAACTTGACGAAGCGACACTTTGGTTGCGACTAACGAAGCAATAGAAGTGCATCGCGTAGCGCTGTTCGCCCGTAGCTACTGACAACCAATCTCAAAACTCACGCACTATTACCTCACCTATGGATACTACGCCTGATATCAGTGCTGCCGTGCGGCGGCTGTACGATACTTTCCCTTTCCCGCCCGATCCTTTGTCAGATGAACCGCCTCCAGGGTACAACTGGCGCTGGAGTTGGCCTGATGCTTACAATTTTTGCACCGGCCAAAAGCCGCCAAAACTAGATGTTCGGATTTTAGATGCTGGCTGCGGCACTGGTTCGAGCACCGATTATCTGATTCACCTCAATCCTGAAGCTTCGGTAACGGCGATCGACCTGAGTGAAGGTGCTTTGAAGGTAGCACAAGAACGCTGTCGGCGATCGGGAGCGCGCGAAGCGGATTTTCGCCACCTCAGCCTGTACGATGCCGCCGAGTTAGATGGTGAGTTTGATTTGATCAACTGCGTCGGCGTGCTGCACCACTTACCCGATCCGATCCGGGGCATTCAAGCGCTGGCGGCGAAGTTGGCGGAGGGCGGTTTGATGCACATTTTTGTGTATGCTGAGCTCGGACGCTGGGAAATTCAACTCATGCAAAGGGCGATCGGACTTTTTCAAGGCCCGAAAAAAGGTGACTATCCCGATGGCGTCAAAGTCGGTCGTCAAATCTTTGCTTCTTTACCAGAAAACAACCGTCTTGTCAAGTACGAAAAACAGCGTTGGGCAGGAGAAAATCAGCGGGACGAATGTTTTGCTGATATGTACGTTCACCCGCAGGAAACTGACTACAATATTGAGACTTTGTTCGAGTTAATTGACGCTTCGGGATTGGAATTTCTTGGTTTCTCAAATCCGGGATATTGGCAGTTAGAAAGACTTTTGGGGAAAGCGCCGGAATTGATAGAAAGAGCTCAGGGTTTGACGGAACGGGAGCTTTATCGATTAATTGAATTGTTGGATACGGAAATCACTCATTACGAGTTTTTCTTGGGCAAAAAGCCTGTTAATAAGATTGATTGGTCGGACGATAAGGCACTTTTGGCGGCAATTCCCGAGTTGAGTAGTTGTATGCACGGTTGGCCGAGTCAACAAGTGTTTGATTGCAACTACCAATTGATCAATTTGTCAAGTGCTGAATTTGAGTTTTTGCAAGGTTGTGTACCCCCCCCAGCCCCCCCTTACCAAGGGGGGGAGAAAGAGGGAACCTCGCTTGGGCAAGGTAAAGGAGAGAAGACTGTTGGGGAGATTTTGGCGGATGTGGAGATGGGATTGGATGAAGTGCGATCGATCTTATCAAAACAGCTAATTTTGCTAACACCGTCCGATCGGATATAACAATCGACAACAGGGGAATTGAGGACACGGCAATGCCGTTTCCCTACTCCAAAATAATCGATCGATCCCCCTCGCAACAGATGTAACCATCGCCAGATTAACTGTAGGGAAACGGTACTGCCGTCTCCTGATTGTGGGTAACTTCCCGTAAAATCCCAAATCCCAAATGGATTGACACAGGCCCCCGTCTGCGGCTACGCTTTGAAGTTAGAGGTTGCTTTGCTTGTAGAGGAAGTAGCCCGCGTCGCCCAAAAATCTAGTTGCACTGCCCAAAGCTGCTACCAACAGCAATGGACAGCTCACCGCCAAACTGGGACAAGCAGTCTGGAGGCTAACGGAGTATGATAACACTCTCTGTAGCCGCCCTGCTATGTGTTGAAAAGCGGGGCGGCTGGGTTTTTGGGTTTTTCTAGAAAACCCAAAACCAGGAGAACATAATTATGTCAAAGGAATTCTTGCCTGACGACAACAAATTTGCTCGGCCAAATGACGACTCAGCAGCAGAATCGGAACAGGATGTGGTGTGTGTAACGGTGACAGGTTCGCAATCGGGTGTCAGGGAAACCATACTCACCTTGTACCGCCTGGGATTTGCCGAAGTTGGCGATTGGAGTCCCCTACAACGTGCAGCTAATCCGAACCAAGTGATGAGTGTGCTGATTCGCCGTCGGAAGCGCAAAGCGTAGGTGTTTGCTCGTTCCCAGGCTCTAGCCTGGGAACCAGTTAAGTCTTAAAATATTAAGACTTTGACTTCTATACTTGAATTAAAAAAAGTAGTCTTGAAAGGACAGGGTTTTCAATCCTATTTTTTGATAGTTTCGCAAGTGAACCTGGAAAACGCAGTGGTCAACCATGTATTCGCGGAATGCGAATCACCGTCTACGACATCTTAGAATATCTCGTCGGTGGCATGGCGGAAGCAGAAATTCTGGAAGATTTTTCCGAACTCACTTCGGCAGACATCAAAGCCAGCCTTGCTTTTGCGGCGGATCGCGAGAAAAAGAAGTTTTCCTGTATTTATTAATAATCGTTATAATATCCTTAACAAATGACTGAAGAAATGTATGAAAATTAGAGCAATTATCCATCCCGCAGAAGAAGGTGGCTATTGGGCTGAAGTTCCCGCACTTCCCGGGTGTATTACCGAAGGAGATACTATGGAAGAAGTGGTGGCTAATTTAAAAGATGCGATTGAAGGTTGGCTCGATGTTGCTAATAGTCGTGAAGCAATTGCCTCCACAGATAAAGTTGTTGAAATTGCTGTATGAAATCTATTTCAGGAAAGCGACTGTGCAAAATAGTAGAGCAGAAAGGTTGGGTTTTGAAAAGAGTTACTGGCAGTCATCATATCTATGAAAACGCCGAAATAGAATAAATTTTGTCAATTCCCGTTCACCGGAATCAAGATTTGAAAGTTGGAACCTTAAGAGCCTTGATGAAAATAGCCCAGCTATCTGAGGAAGATTTACAAAGTTTGTCTTAAGTATAATCTATTTTCAGAGCGATAGATTTCAGATAATTAGCCACCGATTTGAGACATGGTGCGGCTGTAATTTCCTTGAGTAGTTCCGGAATCTCGCTGCTTGAAATTAATCTCCGGTTTAATATTCAATATCTGCTGCACTCGATCGCGCAATTCGCCTGTAGACACCCCATTCCGTAAAGCAGTTTTTAAGTCAATTTGACCTGTTTCGTTCAGCAGACAAGGCCGCAGCCACCCGTCAGCAGACAAACGCATCCGGTTGCAGCGATCGCAAAAACACTCCGACATTTGACTGATAAATCCTAAAGTACCCTTCGCCCCCGGAATTTGAAACACATCCGCCGGCCCGTTACCGCGCACTCCCGAGTCTGCTAACCCGTATTTCTCGCTAATTTGTTGCCGCAATTCGGCTGATGCTACCCAACCTTTATCGCCAAATAAATCCCCATTCCCGATCGGCATAAATTCAATAAATCGAACGTGCCAATTCCGGTTAATTGTTAATGCAGCCAAATCCAATATTTCGCCGTCATTCACACCGGGAATTACCACAACATTCAGTTTTAGCGGGTCGAATCCTGCTTGATAAGCCGCTTGAATTCCCTCCCAAACCTGCGTCCACCGCGATCGCCCCCGACTACCAATTATCTTATCGAAAGTCTCCGGTTCCAAGGAATCCAAACTAATATTAATCCGGCGCAAACCAGCATTGTAGAGATTTTCGGCCATTCCGGCGAGCAAAAATCCGTTGGTTGTCATGGATAAATCTCGGGTTTCCGGCATTGAGGCGATCGACCTCACCAATTCCACCACCCCAGGGCGCAGCAGCGGTTCCCCACCCGTCAAGCGAAACTTTGTAAATCCCACGGGTATAAAAACTTCCCGCAGCAGAGTTAGCAATTCCGAGTGAGTTAACAACTGCTGCTGCAATACATAGTCCAACTCGCTACCTTCCGGCATACAGTAGAGACAGCGGAAATTGCAGCGGTCTATCAAGCTAATCCGAAGGTAGTCTACGGGATTCATGTCAATACTTTGTAATATTATTTAATTATAAATGCTGACTCGATTTTCTGCAATTATCGGCTGTAGAGTAAATCTCTAATCTCTAATCTAAAATCTAAAATACAATTGATATCATCCAAAAAGGGATACAAGCCCCCAGCTCCCGCCTGTAGATTAAATCTCTAATCTAAAATCTAAAATCTCAAATACAATTGAGGGATACAAGCTCCCAGCTCCCGGCTGTAGAGTAAATCTAAAATCTAAAATCTAAAATCTAAAATTGGTAGATTTATGTTTTTTGAATTTGAAGCTGATTTTGTGGAAGCTCTGCGCTGCATTCCGATGCAGGTACGTCTCAAGTTAGATACTTGCGGTATTAAATTAAAGTTGCAAGATTGGAATCATTTTAACCAAGCAGAACGTGAAATCCTTGTAGAGAAACCTTGCTTGACACCAGCAGAAATTATTGATTACCGAGAACAGCTAAATAAAATATTAATTCAACATACAGGCAAACCGGGAACTGATTTGGCGGTTGATGAAAATCCCCCGTGGATGGATGCTGCAACTGTACCGGAGTCTGTTTCTGCAAAAGCGCAAGAGCTCGGAGTGACAATTTCTTTGGCACAGTGGGCGAGTTTGCACCCTCTACAGCGATTTGCTTTGATCAAGCTTAGTCGATCGAGCCACGAAAATAGAAACTTTCTCCCGGCTGTTAAAGAGTTTCACCTCGTTGAATCATAGGTCACTTGCCCTGCCTCTAGTTCGTACTCTGGCTAACAGTCCCGCACAAGACTGCACGAACCGCCTGTGCATAGACTCCTGTCAAGTTATTTTTTGTATCTAAAACTATTAAATGCTGGCAAACTTCAGATATCGCCTCTAAAATCAGTATCAAAGACTACTAATTACAGAAAGCCGATCGTGGACTTCTGTGCAGGTGTAGACTGGGACGAAGCATTCGGGTATCGGCCCGGACAACAAGTTGAGTTCAAAGCACAGCCTGGAACCTTTGATACTGTTGCTTGCTACGAACCGATGATGGTACTCCCATCTGGCTGGAGAACGATCCCGTACCCCGCTACCCTCACCAACTGGGAGTAGTTTCGACCGCAGTGATTGACGCTGGTTGCTGGTTAGAACCTCACCGTTCATCGCTGTCGCCGCAAAAGTGCTAAAGTTGAGTCCAGAGGACGGGCGATCGCGACAACATTATAAATATTCATAAAATCTGCGGCTGTCTGCATAAAAGCCTTGTAGCTTCAGGATTCGGAACGGTTCGGCACGCTTGCCGAGCGAGGTCAAGTGGCTCAGGCAGACCGTTCTGAGAAACCCATCAAAAAATTCATTTTTTTTAAGTTATGTTACCTGCACGTGGTATTATTCGATGTGAAGTGTGCGATCTGTAACGTTTGTCACACTTGTCGCTACAAGACGGTTTCAACCGAATTAATTGTAGTGGGAGTCAACTAACACCGACTGCTTTGAAAGTCAAGTAACCTTGTCAGATCAATCTCGCGCATCCACCGCCCAAACGCAGGACATCTCTCAGACAGGTTCGTCCGAACCGGAGTCCACTGATGCTATGCAAGATTTCTACAAACTTCAGCAACAGTTGTTTGTAGTCACACTCGCTTTCACGGGAATAATTTTTATCTCTGTGTGGATTTTTTATTCGCTCAACATTGCCCTAAATTACTTGATTGGGGCGATCGTAGGTGTGGTTTACTTGAGAATGTTGGCCAAAGACGTTGAGCGCCTCGGCCCGCAAAAGAGGAGTCTGAGTAAAAATCGGTTGGCTGTATTTATTGGGTTGATTGTAGTAGCAACTCAGTGGAATCAGCTACACATTTTGCCCGTATTTTTGGGATTTCTGACATATAAGGGCGCGCTCGTGTTTTATATGCTGCAAAGCCTGTTCATTCCCGATCCCGTCAATGGGTCAGGCAGTCGGTGAACCCTCCACTGTGTGAACTTCTTGTGAATGGAAATGCTAAATGTCTTAAATGCCTTTAATGCTCTTCCCTTCGCTGTGTTGGAAGTTGGCAAGCATTTCTACTGGCACATAGGCAATCTCAAAGTTCACGGACAGGTATTCATCACCTCCTGGATTGTGATTGCTCTCCTCCTGATAGCTTCCCTGGCGGCAACTCGCAATATGCAGAGAATTCCGCGCGGAATGCAAAATTTCATGGAGTACGCCTTAGAATTCATTCGAGACTTGGCTAGAAATCAACTCGGCGAGAAAGAGTACCGTCCCTGGTTGCCATTCATTGGCACTTTGTTCCTGTTTATTTTTGTATCGAATTGGTCGGGTGCCTTAGTTCCTTGGAAACTAATTAGGTTGCCAGAAGGCGAACTAGCAGCTCCGACCAACGACATCAACACGACGGTAGCACTTGCTTTGCTGACTTCTCTAGCATATTTTTATGCGGGTTTCAGCAGGCGGGGTTTGGGTTACTTTAGTAAGTACATCGAACCAACCCCAATTTTGTTGCCGATCGCCATCTTGGAAGATTTCACCAAGCCTCTTTCCCTAAGTTTCCGTTTATTTGGTAACATTTTAGCGGATGAATTAGTGGTAGCGGTGCTGGTGCTGTTAGTTCCCCTGTTTGTACCTCTGCCCGTAATGATGTTGGGTCTGTTTACCAGTGCGATTCAAGCTTTGGTATTTGCCACCTTGGCAGGAGCTTACATTCACGAAGCATTGGAAGGACACGGCGACGAACACCACGATTAACACTCTGGAATTGGTTAATGGCTAATAGCGATATGTCAGAAATCAGCAGTCCAATGACTAATGACTGATGACTAATTACCAATTACCAATTACCAATTACGCACTATCTGTTTTTCAATCTGTACACAAAGTTAAGGAAATTTATCATGAATCCGACAGTTGCTGCTGCTTCAGTTATCGCCGCAGGTTTAGCTATTGGTTTGGGCGCGATCGGACCTGGCATCGGTCAAGGTAATGCCTCGGGTCAAGCAGTAGAAGGTATTGCCCGCCAGCCGGAAGCAGAAGGCAAAATTCGCGGGACTCTCCTGCTGAGCTTAGCATTCATGGAATCCCTGACCATCTACGGTCTGGTTATTGCATTGGTGCTGCTGTTTGCTAATCCCTTCGCTTAATACTGAAGGACTGCAAAAAGGGGCGGATGTTTTTCCGCCCCAAAACAAAGGAGGAACTAAAAGTGTTTGATTTTGATGCAACTTTGCCTTTTATGGCGTTGCAGTTCCTAGTTTTGATGGTAGTCCTGAACGCTGTTTTCTATAAGCCCCTGACAAAGATGCTCGACGAGCGGGATGAATACATCCGCACCACTCAAGTTTCTGCTGGGGAACGCTTGGCGAAAGCTCAGAAATTAGCGCAGGAATACGAACAAAAACTGGGAGAAACTCGCAAACAGTCTCAAGCAGTAATTGCTGCGGCTCAAGCAGATGCCCAAAAAACCGCGTCGGCAAAAGTAGCTGAGGCTCAAAAAGAAGCTCAAGTGGCGCGAGAAAAGGCAGGACAAGAGATTGAGCAACAAAAACAAGAGGCAATGCGCTCGCTGGAGCAAGAAGTAGATGTCCTGAGCCGACAAATTCTTGAAAAGCTATTAGGCACTGCACTGGTCAAATAGCTCGATCGAACAGTTTGAGATTTTGGGTAAATCCTCAAATCTAAAATCGGTTCACCAAACCTGCACGCGCAATTATGGAAGAGTATCATGGGGACTGTTTTATTGCTAGCCACAGAAGCTAGCGGGGAAGGTGGTTTCGGTTTAAATTTCGATATTTTAGAAACCAACCTGATTAACCTGATCATTGTTATTGGATTGCTGTTTTACTTCGGGCGCGGCTTTTTAGGGAACATCCTCAGCGAAAGACGCTCCGGCATCGAAGAGGCAATTAAAGAAGCAGAAACTCGCCAAAAAGATGCAGCAGCAGCTCTAGCAGAGCAACAGCAAAAATTGACTCAAGCGCAAGCAGAAGCGGAACGGATTCGATCCGCTGCTGAAGAAAATGCGAAGAAAGCCAAAGAAGCAATTCTAGCTCAGGCAGCGCAGGAAGTTGAACGCATGAAAGCAACAGCGGGTCAAGAGTTGGAAGCAGATCGAGAAAGAGCGATCGCCCAACTCAGATCGGCGGTTGTATCTATGGCATTAGAAAGGGTGGAAGGCCAGCTAAAAACTAGCTTGAACGAAAACGCTCAACACCAATTAATCGATCGCAGCATTGCGTTACTGGGAGGCTAGAAAGTGAGTAAAGTCAGCACCGAAGTCTTACAGCCTTACGCATCCGCTTTGATGTCACTGGCTAAGTCTAACAACCTCTCAGAGCAGTTCGGCGAAGATATCCGCTCCTTGCTGAACCTGCTAGAAAATTCGGAGGAACTCCGCCTATTTCTAGGCAGTCCTCTGGTGAAACCGCAGGATAAAAAAGCCGTAATCGATCGAATAGCGGGATCAGAAATGAACCCGTTGATGCGGAACTTTTTGCGGCTGTTAGTAGACAAAGGACGGATTCTTTTTTTAGAAGGAATTGGCAAAAAATACTTGACCGAACTCCGAGAACTCAACCAAACTGTTTTGGCGGAAGTTACCTCGGCTGTCCCGCTTTCAGACGCTCAGCAGCAAACTGTTCGCGAGAAAGTGCAGGCGATGACAAGCGCAAGGCAAGTAGAAATTGAAACCAAAATAGACGCAGATTTAATCGGCGGAGTCGTGATTAAAGTAGGCTCTCAAGTGATTGATGCCAGCCTGCGAGGACAATTGCGCCGCTTGGGATTTCGCTTGAATTCTTAATAGTTAATAGCTGATAACTATTAGCTAATTTAGTTAGCGGTTAACTGTTAGTAGTTTTGAACAACTGACAATTGACAACTGACAACGGACAACAGACAAATAATAACTGACAACTGACATGGCAGCAATCAGACCAGACGAAATTAGCAGCATTATTCGCCAGCAAATTGAGCAGTACGACCAAGATGTTAAAGTTTCTAACGTCGGTACGGTTCTGCAAGTAGGCGACGGTATTGCCCGGATTTATGGCTTAGATAAAGCTATGTCCGGGGAATTGCTAGAATTTGCCGACGGCACTGTTGGTATTGCACTGAACTTGGAAGAAGATAACGTCGGCGCTGTGCTGATGGGACAAGGACTCGGCATCGAAGAAGGTTCGGTGGTAACAGCTACTGGCAGAATTGCTGAAGTCCCCGTGGGTGAAGCAATGTTGGGACGGGTAGTTGATGCTTTGGCCCGTCCGATTGACGGCAAAGGGGACATTAAAACTACTGAATCTCGCTTGATTGAATCTCCGGCACCGGGGATTGTTTCTCGCCGTTCTGTTTACGAACCGATGCAAACAGGAATTACCGCTATTGATGCGATGATTCCGGTGGGAAGAGGACAGCGGGAACTGATTATCGGTGACAGACAAACCGGTAAAACTGCGATCGCGATCGACACGATTATTAACCAAAAATCGGAAAACGTGATCTGCGTTTACGTGGCGATCGGTCAAAAAGCTTCTACAGTAGCTAACATCGTCAACGTCCTGCAAGAAAAGGGCGCGATGGACTACACGATCGTAGTAGCAGCCAACGCTAGCGACCCCGCAACCCTGCAATACTTGGCTCCCTACACAGGTGCTAGCTTAGCCGAGTATTTCATGTACAAAGGCAAGCACACTTTGGTCATTTACGATGACCTTTCCAAACAAGCACAAGCTTACCGCCAAATGTCCTTGTTGCTGCGCCGTCCTCCCGGTCGCGAAGCTTATCCCGGAGACGTGTTTTACCTGCACTCTCGCTTGCTAGAACGCGCTGCTAAATTGAGCGACGATTTGGGCGAAGGCAGCATGACTGCTTTGCCAATTATCGAAACCCAAGCTGGTGACGTTTCAGCTTACATTCCGACGAACGTAATTTCGATTACCGACGGTCAAATCTTCCTTTCTTCTGACTTGTTTAACGCTGGTTTGCGTCCCGCAGTAAACCCCGGTATTTCGGTATCGCGGGTAGGTTCGGCGGCTCAAACTAAGGCGATGAAAAAAGTAGCCGGTAAGGTGAAACTGGAATTGGCGCAGTTTGAAGAACTGGCAGCATTTTCTCAGTTTGCTTCTGACTTGGATAAAGCTACTCAGAATCAATTGTCGCGGGGTCAGCGCTTGCGGGAACTGTTGAAACAGCCCCAAAGTTCGCCTCTGCCGATGAACGAACAAGTAGCTGTAATCTATGCCGGTATTAACGGCTATATGGATGACATTCCGGTGGAAAAAGTCAGCAAGTTTACTGTTGGTTTGCGCGACTATTTGCGGACTAGCAAGCCGAAGTACGGCGAAATTGTTCAAGGCGGAAAGGCCTTGACTGATGAAGCTGAGAAGCTGCTGAAAGAAGGCATCACTGAATACAAGCAAAGTTTTCTAGTTTCTGCGTAGACAAGTAGAAATTTTGAACCGCAGATGAACGCGGATTAACGCAGATAATCTGAAGTTGATCTGCGTTACTCTGCGTTAATCTGCGGTTTTAATTAAGAAGATGCGGGCAAGGATGTAAGGAGAAAGTTATGGCAAATCTGAAAACTATTCGCGATCGCATTAAGTCGGTCAAGAACACTAAAAAGATTACAGAAGCAATGCGCTTGGTGGCCGCTGCAAAGGTGCGCCGCGCTCAAGAACAGGTGACTGCAACTCGGCCTTTTGCCGATCGGCTGGCAGAGGTATTGTACGGTTTGGCGGAACGCTTGCAGTTTGAAAACCTGGATTCGCCCCTGCTGAAAAAACGCGAAGTGCGATCGGTGGGACTGTTGGTAGTTTCGGGCGATCGGGGTTTGTGCGGCGGCTACAACAGCAACATCATCAGATACGCCGAAAATCGCGCTAAGGAAATCAAAGCTGAAGGCTTGGACTACAAATACGTGTTGGTAGGACGCAAAGCTACTCAGTATTTCCAGCGTCGCGAACAGCCGATTGATGCTACTTACGCTAACTTGGAACAAATTCCCACAGCACCGGAAGCGGCGCAAATTGCTGACGAATTGCTTTCTTTGTTCCTGTCGGGAACTGTTGACAGAGTTGAGCTAATTTACACCAAGTTTGTGTCGTTAATTAGTTCGCGTCCGGTAATTCAAACTTTGCTGCCCCTCGACCCCCAAGGTTTTGAAGTGCAAGACGATGAAATCTTCCGCTTGACTAGCAAAGGCGGAGAGTTTCAAGTATCGCGCGAAAAGGTTTCTGCACCTACTAAGAAGAGTTTGCCCCGCGACATGATTTTTGAGCAAGATCCGGCGCAAATTCTGGATGCTCTTCTGCCCTTGTATTTGAACAACCAATTGCTGCGGGCTTTGCAAGAGTCTGCTGCTAGCGAGTTGGCGGCGCGGATGACGGCGATGAACAATGCTAGTGAGAATGCTAGCGATTTGATCGGTAGTTTGACGCTGACTTATAACAAGGCGCGGCAAGCGGCAATTACTCAGGAAATCCTGGAAGTTTGCGGCGGTGCAGAGGCTTTGAACGGTTAGGTTAGGGTTGACAATTTGTTGATTTTATGGTATGCGTCTGAGGGAACTCAGGCGCTTTTTTTTGAAGCAACTGAGGATACGGCAATGCCGTTTCCCTACCCAAAATAATCAATCTTCCTCGCTCGGATGTAACCATCACCGATTTAATTGTAGGGAAACGGCACTGCCGTGTCCTGACTGTGGGTAATATAAATTCCGAAGCCACAGAATTTTGGATTAGACTATCTATCTTCCCGCGTTCCTCTAACCACCGCTGAAATGACTTCTGATTTTCTCCAGATGGTTTACCGAGAATGATATTTTTGATGCTAATGTCTTCGTCAATATCCGGCCAGTGGATTCCTTCATTTCCACCAATAAATCGCCAATTATTGCGATCGTTTGGTGTGCTGTGCAATAGCCGAGGATACCAAACTAAAGGAACAGAAATAGTACGACAATCGGATAGATCGACTGTTAGCGTGTCGTCTGTAACAACTACTTTTTGTGCTTGGGGGATTTCTAGCAACTCAACCATTAAAAAAGTTATTATTTCAGGATATGTGGCAAGATTACCAAGATTAAAGGAAAGGGAGGAAAAATGGCAAAAAAAATCTGGATTGTCTACAAAACCGAAAGCATGAGTGCTCCCGGCTGGGAAAAACGTCAGCTTATGCCGAGGGGCGGTCTCACTAATATACTTTGGGAAAATTGGACTTGGGAAGAAAACCCTGAAATTCCTCAAGTAGGCGACAAAACCCGCGATTATGAAAATCTATCTGACCCCGGTAATGGAGTCACCCACGGAAAAGATGGAGATTGGGTAGTTACTCGCGTTCAGCAGTTTTTTGCTTCCGATACTGAGGAGCGAATTGTGGTGTGTTACTGTTCTTACCAACCTGTTACATCTGATTGGGAAGCGCTACAACAAAGCGAGTCTGTCAATCAGATGCTAGCAACTGTCGAGCAATATTGAGTGGATAATTAGTTCCTAAAAGCGATCGACTATTCCTGCACAATCTCATACAAATCTTCGATCGACAAATCAAAAGTCCTCGCCAACTTGTGCAAGGCTGTCACGTCAACTGTTGCTAATCCGGGCGATCGGGCATAGGTTCTGAGCGTGCTGTAGACTACTCCCGATCGCTCTGAAACTTCTTTCAACGTCCAGCCCTTCTCAGCAGCAAACTCTCGAACCCGCAATCTAATTAAGCCCATAAGCTCTTGAGATGTGATTGATATAAGTCATGCGATTGTACTGTAAAAAGCGATCGACTACTCTTTGACGACCTCAACTAAATCTTCCACCATCACGTCAAAAGTACGTGCCAACTTCAGCAGACAAGTAAAATCAACCATTGCCATTCCCGGAGAACGTGAATAGGTGGTGAGTGTGCTGTAGATGACTCCCGATCGCTCAGAAACCTCTTTGATCGTCCAGCCTTTCTCAGCAGCAAATTCTTTAACCCGCAATCTAATTAAACCCATTGACAAAAAACTAGATTTAGTTTTTAATAAAAATATCGTAAAAAGCGATCGCCCCCAGGTCTGGAAAACTAAAAAGCGATCGCCTATCCAAATTCAATCCCTTTACAAAAGTTTGTACTCTTTACAAAGGATTTGCTTAACATCATGTTAACAAAATTTTCGCGAAAATCAACCCCCAGACACAGATTGAGCCGGTTTGTGACAAAAGAGGCGATCGCGCGGCTGCTGAAAATCAAGGTAGAACAAATATATCGCTTCGAGTGCTGGGCGCATATCCTGTACGTGCACGCCAAAGGGATGAGTCGGTTTGTGAGTTATGCCGACTTTCCGCCTGTTTTGGGAGTGGAATTGCCCTCTGGTTTAGATTTTGGTTATTGGAAGCGCCGGATAGCGAGTCAGAAAGAGAGACACGCGCCGGATTTTTGGGTGGATTTCTATGCGGATAGATTTCAGAAAGCTGTTTGTGTTTCTGAATTGTTGGAGTGGGGGGAAATGGTGGGGGTGATTAAATTGATGTTAAGTGCGATCGCCCTGGAGTCGCTGCGAAAGGTTTATGCACAAGAGAAATCTCTGCTGGAAAATTTCTAAGAAGAGCGATCGACTAAAAATAGCGGTCAAGAGTCGTAAAATATTGATTGAAAACAGGTAAAGGAAGAAGAACAATGACAACCGAACGCTGGAACGATGAAATGGTGGATGATTTGGCTTCTACTGTAGAGCAAACGACTCGGAATGTCGATATGCTTGTAGGTGCTGTCAATGCTCTTTTAGAAAGAGACTCGCGGCGGGATGAAGAAACGCGGCGGCGGGATGAAGAAATGCGGCGGCGGGATGAGGATTTTCAACAGTACAAAATAGAAAACGACCAACGATTTAATATTTTGCTCGAAGAAGTCAGATTTTTAATCAGAAAACTGGGAGAGAATCAATGATAGACTAGCAAGAAAAATTTAAAATCTATTCTTTTCTTCAAAAGCGGCTAATATGTAGCGTCCCTGCGTAAGTCCTGTTTATGTGGCTACAGATACAAGTTGGTTTTTTTAGCAGAGCAAGCTAGACTTTGAGAGATAAAATTTTTTCCATGCGCTTCCCCTCGATCGCAGTTAACCCCATGAGTAACCTTTCAAACATCCCAGGCGGAGGCGATTTACCCGATCGCTATCGGAATGTAGGAGAACAAATCCAGGTATTCTTCGATTTTGCAGAAAACAATCCCGATCGCGCTGTTCCTTTTTTCGTCAACATCTGGCAAACTCAAGCATCACTAACCACGCGGGCTCTAGCGCTACAAGGCTTAGGCGTGGCTGCAAAACACTATGATGTTGTAGAGAGTTATGAGTGATTTTTCAGGCATCCAACCAACAGAGGGCGATCGCGGGAATTACAGGCTAAGTCCGCTCAGTCTGCGGTTATGCGTTTGGTGGGGTTCCCGCCGTCGGAGTCAAAGTAGGCTTTGATTGAGTTGCCTGATTATGTTTTTAGTCAATTTTATTAGGTGCGATCGCGCAGTTTTAGGGAAGATAATCAAATTGTGGTTTATATCTTACCTAAAAAGTTTTATTTCAATTAGTTGGAGCTATTTATGATGTCTTTTTGGTTCTTATACGACAATCCCGAAAAATCAGAAAAGGACAACTTAGACAAGGAAATCAAGTTTTTATTAGATTCAAAAAGATTTTCTTGGGAAAAAATTTATCTATTTTCTGCTTTTGTTACTAATGATGGGGTGGGACAAGTAAAAAAGATTCTTGAACACCGTTCTTTACATGAAAATACGGAAGTTGTGATTGCTATCGGAACAAAAACTTGTTTTAATAAACCTAGTGATATTCAAGAAATATTAAGTTTATCAAAATCCCAGAAAATCAAAACTGAATTTGTTAGTTTTATATGCCCGAAAACTATTAATGATGAATCTTATATCAATGAGAATTTTCATATCAAAGCCTATTGTTTTTTAGGTAGTATGAAAGGGAAAGGTTCTAAGATAGGTTTTTCGATCATAGGGTCATCTAACCTAACCAAGGCAGGTCTTGAAGGTAAGGGAGAATTATGTATTAGTATCCAAAACTTAAATTTAACAAAAGAATTGATTGATCGTTTGTCAAATAAATATATTAGTAAATCGCCTCCGTGGGATGAAGAAAAAATTAAGGAGTATGAAAGACAATATAATGAAAAACACTCTCGTAAAGATCAAAATGAAGTTCTCCCACAGTCTCAAGAAAATTCTACGCCTGTAAATCAAGATCAACAACCCATACCAAACAGACCAGATGGTAAATTCATTAAACTAGGTGTCCTGACTGATAGTGTTCTTCGTGCCAAGGCAACTAATCTCACTAATGATAGTAAGAATATACATTGTTTTCACTCGTCACACAAAACTATAGAGCAAGCGAAAGTGGATTTTCTCAAAGGTTCTTTATGCCTCTTATTAACAGAAAACAAGGAATACCAAATTGTTGAAATCATGCCTTACCTTTCCGATCAAGAAAACACAGAAGGATGTTTTGTAAGATATAAAAAAAATGTAACTTATGAGCTTTCTGAGGATATTGGTGAAATTCTTGAAAAGAAAGAAGAGTATGAAAAGATAAAAATAGCTGAGGAAAAGTATAAGGAATATAGAGAAAGGAATCAATACCCTAAATTAGAGTATGCAACTCTAAAGGATTTTGAAGAAAAAGTTAAGGAATATCAGGAAATGCTCCAAGATGATAAGTATAAAAAAGGGCTAGAAAAAGCTAAGAAGATGAAATCACAAATTGACATACTATTAAACGAAATAGAAGAAATTGATCCCATCATTTTAAAGAAAAAGCTAAAAGAAATCAGCGACTCCATTTAATGTGCCATCATTGTGTTCTCAATACCAACTTAATTTTACAATAGTTATGGGATAAAATCATCGTCTTTACCGGCCATAATAGTAATAGCAGGCTTCTTGCAAAAGTGCCATTAGTTGTCAGAAAATAAAAGGCAATTTATTGTTTCAGAGTTTATAGTTATCTTAAGTCTTTGCTAAAATTTTAAGTAACTTCTTTGCTGGTAAGCCTGTAAGATGCCATATTGAAGGAACTAGAGATAGTGTTAGTATTAGGGTAATAGTAGAACCTGATGGGAGAGGAATCATTGTATTGACTAAGTGAGAAACCCGGTTCCTTTTCTCAAGTGGCTTGG
Source organism: Microcoleus asticus IPMA8 (assembly GCF_013179805.1). Taxonomy (GTDB): domain Bacteria; phylum Cyanobacteriota; class Cyanobacteriia; order Cyanobacteriales; family Microcoleaceae; genus Microcoleus; species Microcoleus asticus. Next base: position 22,556 of record NZ_SRRZ01000002.1, read on the forward strand.
CTCATAATGTGCGATAATTCACCAAAATTTTAAATAACCAAAAATGGTGAATAACGGGACTAACCAAACCCCTAAGCAAAATTCGGCTAATTGTGGCAGTATTGATGAATCAGAAAGAGCTTTTGGTGCAACCGAAAGAGCGATTGCTGAATTTCTGGAAAGAGAGGGAAAGAATGTTAAAGCCTTGGTGGAAAAAACCGATGGAGGTAGAAATCCCGATGCTGAGGTAGATGGAAAATTCACTGAATTCAAAAGTCTGGATGCCGGTGCTACAAGCGCTACAGTAAAAAATCAGATCAACAACTCGATTAGACGAGGGGGACAAGCTAGGGATATAATTATAGATGCTAGAGCGTCTGGGTTGATAGAAGCTGAGGCTGAACGAGGTTTGCAGAGGGCGAAAAATATTACACGCGGAAAAATTGATAGCGTCCGAATTATTGGCGATATCTATGACATCACTTTTACTGAGTTTCAATAAAGGAGGTTTTTATGTCTCGCACACTAGATATTTTTGTAGACTTTCCACAGGACATCGAACATTTAATCAAAGAATTAGAGTTTATATTGGCTCTTAAATTAGAGCTGGTTTCTGATGGCATTGACCACTGGTATGAGTTTCGTGACTCAACAATCACTCTTACAGTAGGAAAGCATGATTTTGAAAATGATAAAGAGCTCACATTTGAAGAATACCCTTACAACCTATCAATCAGAGCGCTGAACATCTCGAATGAACTTGATAGAAAAAAGTGGCGCGATGAGTTTGCTAGTTATGTTCTCCACAAGTTGAAAACTACCGAAAGGTATCGTTTAATGCTGGTGGATGACTTACAAGTGAAGTTAGAGGAGTTTGCGCCATTGGTGAAGGTTTGATCGAACATCATACAGGCAAGTTCTGAAACCGATTTGTAAAAACGAGGAAATGACTATGGTCACTGCTACTGCCGCACAGAAGCATTTTACTCTAAAAGAGTTCATGGCTCATCCCCCCGACCAGATGGAATGGGTGGACGGACAACTCGTGGAGAAAAATGGAGCCACGCTCAAGCATGGTAAAATTCAATCAAGCCTGGGTTGTGCTTGGGCAAATTACATGATTTCCAGCAAATAAGGAGGAGAAGTTTATATTTCACCACCTTGCCACACTAAGCAACAAATTCGCCGCCCCGATGTCGCTTATCTCACACCAGAATTAGTTGCACAATTTGGCAATCTTGCCACTTTACCCCAAAGTTTTCCGTTAATTGCCGAAATAGTTTCACCCACCGATATCGTTGAAGATGTTTTTCTCAAAGCACAGGAATATTTAGAATCTAGCTGTCAGGAAGTCTGGTTAGTTTTTCCCGAAAGTCGTTTAATATCCGTGATGACTCAAAATCAAATATTGACATTTAGATCCGGCGATACCGCCCGCACTCAACAAATCCTGGTCGGTTTTAGCATCGAGGTCGATCGATTGCTAGGGCGTCGGTACAGTATTAGAAGTTGACAACAAAAGAGATGTATGCAATTACTCGGCCAATGAATTCGACTTTATGCCCGGTTGAATTGGCAAAAGCTGAGATATTCGAGCAATAACATGGAGGTTATGGACAACAGCGACTCGACGTAAATCGAAGAGATTTTTCCTTTGTCCAAGATACCGGGCGCGGTTCCCCTGCCAATGACCAATATGGGCTAAAGAATGTTCAACCGTAGTACGCTTTCTCAAGTCGAGACGACCAGTGGTCGTGGATTGACGCGCTCGCAACTCTTGCATTAAAGCCTCATCAGGATGAATTGATACACTACGTCCTCTTTTACTATTTGTGCAGTCGGCTCTCAGAGGACAAATTGCACATTTACTCGGAGGAAAATGAACAACTTTTCCCGGCTCAAATGGGATACTTACTTGATGGGGACAAGTGATTAAATGCCGAACCCAATCTAGGAAAAAGGAATTTTTATCAAACAGGCCAGAATTTCTGACTGGCCACGACTTGCAAAATATCTTTAATTTCTCATCCCGCTGTATGACCCAATGACTAGATAAATAAGCCCGGTCAATATGTAGCTCAGTTAGGTGAATATTTTGGAGTCTTAAGTCACGTTCTAGGTCAAGTGTAGCAGCAGATTCGGGAGTATTTGCCCGAGTCAATGCTACTGCACAAACCACACCGCTATCTAAATCTTTGAGGATGTGGCGTTTATACCCGTCTATTTTTTGAGATCGGCTTTTCCGTCCATGCCGCATATCTGGGTCTTCAATAGAAATGCGACGGTCTTTTGCTACCCCTTTGATTAGAGTAGGAACTCCTTGAGAGTCTAACGTCACATTTTGGGATGCAATGACTCGGGCAACGTTGAGGGTCTCTTGAGCGAGGTCAAACCCCTGACAATGAGACTGACATTGCATCCATTCTTCTACGGAATCTAAGCTTTTTAAGATGATTGAGAGTGCATTTTGACGCTCGATTGGATGATCCCAATTTAAATCTAAGGCCGTTTTTAAGCTAGAACTATTCAGGATTGGCGCACCAGCTTCATCGGCAATTTCTGCTGACCCCCGCCCCTGTCCAGCAGCTATCACACTCACTGCTTTCCGCAAAGCATGACCCAATAGATTATATGTGTCTTCGACTTTCCCGGCTTCCCATAAAGGTGAGGAATCTAAGGCCGCTTTGAGTTGAGATGAGCCAAACCCACCTTTTTGTTTGGCAATCTCTACGGTGCGGTCAATTAAACGTTGGTCTAGTTCTTTTTTAATTAAGCCCTTTCTAAATCTCACCAAAGTGGCTTTGCTAAAAGGGGGAATTTCACACTTGAGACAATCGAGAACTAACTGCCAACGTTGATCCATCAGCATTTCTTCAATTACTTCATCATCAGAAATGCCTAAGTAGGCTTGCAGAATAATTGCCAAGGCAATTTTTGCAGGAGGAACTGGGCTGTGACCCACGGTGCTATCTTTAAAGATTGTCGCCAGTTCCTCTTGGAACTCATCATTAAATATCAATGAACGGTTTAGTCGAAGAAACGTGAAGAGCTTGGCTCGTTTAATGCGTTTGATAATCAACTCTTCATGGTCTGAAAGTTCAATTGGAGGATGCCATAAGGGAGGACGCATAGGTTTTTTCTTTTTTCCTGATGGTGAGAATTTAACAGGGTTCTCAATTCAACTATCATATCTACGCAGTTTTGTCAACTTCTAATACTGTACCGACGCCCTAGCTTAAACTAAATTCTACAACCTTTTATTTAGCAGCACGCAACACAAAACTCTCCTCTACTCCTTGCAGCGGTTCTTAAATCAAATTGCTACAATATTCTTAAGACTCCCCCAGTCCGCCTTCGCGGACTTCGTTTGTAGAGCATCAGAATTCTATTCGGTGGTATTTAATTAATATCCCACGATTATCGGAGCAAACCGCCATGTCAGACGACTTTTCCTTAGACGAGCTTTTAAATAGAAGTTACTACGCCTTCAAAGATGCAGAAAATCAAGTGGGACAGTGCAATGTTTTAGTCATCGGCAAAACCGGAGTCGGCAAAAGTACCCTGATCAATTCCGTTTTTCGCCAACGCTTAGCAGAAACCGGAGTCGGCCGCCCCATCACTCAAGGCATTCGCCAATATACAAAACCGAATTGCCCAATTACAGTCTACGATACTCCCGGACTCGAACTCAACGCCGAACAAATTAAAGTTATTCAATTAAACGTTGCTAAACTGATTGAAGACCAAAGACTCCTGCACCCTAAAGAACACATTCACGTCATTTGGTACTGCATCAATCACAACGCCAATAGAATAGAATCTGTCGAGGAAAACTGGCTAAAAGAAATGGAAGTTAAAGATGTACCAGTGATTTTAGTGCTGACTCAGACGACATCTAAAAAGCCGAGCGAGTTTTTCAAGCAACTGGAACACATGAATTTGCCAGTCAGTCAAATTATCCCCGTCATGGCTGAACCGGAAGAAATTGATGAGGATTATACAGTAAAATCTCACGGTTTAGATAAGTTGGTCGATGCAACTTTTCAACTGCTGCCCGAAGTAGCTAAAAAAGCTTTTGTTAAAGAACAAATTGCCAATATTGCGCTCAAATCCGATATGGCATTTAAGTATCTAAGTGCTTATGTTGCAGGTTCTGCCATTGTCGGTGCGACTCCTGTACCGTTTGCTGATGCGCCGATTTTGATGACGATGCAAACGGCAATGATTGCTAATATTACTGTAATTTTTGGGATGCCCTTTGATAAGGGCTTTATTTCGGCGATGCTGTCTGCTATTAGCGGCACAGGCGGGGTGACTGCTGTTGGCAGAAGTATTGTGACTAATTTGATTAAAATGATTCCTGGTGCTGGTACTGTTGTCGGCGGTGCTATCTCCGGTGCAACGGCAGCAGCTCTCACGCTTGCCCTCGGTTTGGCTTACATTGAAGTGCTTAAAGCTTATATGAAAGCTCAAATTAATGGGGAAGAACTTTCTTTGCAGCAGTTAACCAAGATGTTTGTGGAAATGTACAAAGATTATGCTAGTTCTGGGCGTAAAACTTTGAAGGATGAGCAACAGAATCAACCTAAACCTCCCAATCAAATTAATATTGAGTAAATTGGGCATGGGGCATAGGGCATAGGGCATAGGTTATTTGTTAGTTCCAATTCCCAATTCCCCATTACCAATTGATTGCTACAATATCAGTGAATTCTGCATAAGGAAGTAAATAGCTATGGTAATGGCAGCGGTTTTATCAGAAAATGTTTCTCTAGAAGACTTTATGGCTAATCCCCCCGAGTGCATGGAATGGGTGGACGGGCAAATCGCGGAGAAAAATGGCATGACAGTAAAACACAGTCGAATCCAATCTAGACTAGATCGTTCTTGGGGAAATTACAAAGATTCTAGCGGACAAGGCGGCGAAGTGTATGTCGAAGTTCCTTGTCATACTGACAGGCGAGTGCGCCGTGCTGATGTAGCTTATCTGACTCCTGAACTTGTGGCTCAATTTGGCGATGTTTCTACTTTGCCTCAAAGTCCGCCGTTAATTGCTGAAATAGTTTCTCCTATTGATAGTGCGGAAGAGATTTTTCTTAAAGCACAAGAGTATTTAGATTCGGGTTGTCTGGAAGTTTGGATAGTTTTTCCAGAAAGTCGCTGGATATTGATCGTGACTCAAACTCAAAAGTTAAGCTTTAACCAGGGTTCTACCGTCAGCACTCAGTTAGTGCTGACGGGTTTTAGTGTTGCTGTTGAGGAGTTGTTGGCTTGAAGGCAAAAATTAGTTACGTATAAGTGCTTTCTGGCAGAGTTCGCCCGCGATCCTCGTGATAATTTGTGAAACAGTCCTTGACAAAATGCCGATCGCCCCAGGCAATTAATAAAAAATTTTAGCAATAAAAAGTGCAGTTGTAAATTTGCACAAAATCACCAACAGCGGTAAAATACTCATTGCTTTGTTTGCAAATCTAGCGTAAATTCCAATTGGGAATTAAAACGAATAATTGAAATATGTCTAAGACTTACACTGTTGAATTGATCCACCAAGGCTCTACCTATACGGTTGAAGTGCCGGAAGATAAACAAATTCTGCAGGCGGCCAATGCTGCGGGAATCGATCTGCCGAACTCTTGCAATGCGGGGGTTTGTACTACTTGCGCCGCTAAAGTTATTGAGGGTGAAGTTGAGCAAGTTGATTGCATGGGCGTTAGTCCCGAACTTCAGGCAGAAGGTTATGTGTTGCTATGCATTGCTTATCCCCGATCGAACTTGAAGATAGAAACCGAAAAAGAAGACATTGTGTACGATCGCCAGTTCGGTAAATCCTAGGACTAAGCTAAAATTTACCTAAGTACCGATCTCCGTAAAACCACTATGGATCGCCCGATGACTACCCATTTCATTTCCGCAGAAGTTGACCTCCACGATACCGCCGAAGAATTGCACTCGGCTATTGAAATTGAACTGCAAAAGCACGGGGAACCCCTGCGGTGGGCAGTCACAGACGTGGATGTCGATCGGCAAAAGGCTGTGGTAGAAGGCTACGTGCTCGTGGAAGCATCCCCCGTAACAGTGTGAACCGGCGCCCTTTAACAGTGGTTTTGATAGTCCCCACAGGCGTTGGAGCCTCGATTGGTGGGTTTGCAGGAGATGCGCTGCCCGTTGCTAGGGCGATCGCCCAAATTTCAGACACCCTGATCACTCACCCCAACGTCCTCAACGGCGCTCAACTTTATTGGCCGATACCTAACGCTCTCTACGTTGAAGGTTACGCCCTTGACAAATTTGCGGCAGGATGCTGGGGCTTACAACAGGTACATCAAAATCGCATCGGCTTAATCCTAGATGCCGGCATTGAACCAGACTTGCAGTTGCGGCACTTGCAAGCCGTTGATGCTGCTAGAGCCACATTAGGTTTGAATATAACGGATTGTGTTTTAACCGATAGCCCCCTGCAAGTAGAATTGCGTATTTCCGAATCAGGGGCATCCTGGGGGACTATCGGCAATCCAGACAGTTTATTGCGCGCTGCAGAAAAATTGATCGAACAAGCAAGAGTAGAGGCGATCGCAGTTGTAGCCAGATTTCCCGACGATGAAGGCAGCCTCGCCCTCGAAAACTACCGCCGCGGCAAAGGAGTTGACCCCCTCGCCGGCGCGGAAGCTGTCATCAGCCACCTCATCGTCAGGACGTTTAAAATCCCCTGCGCCCACGCCCCCGCGTTGTCTGCGCTTCCCCTCGATCCGCACCTGTCCCCGCGATCGGCTGCTGAGGAAATCGGCTATACTTTCCTACCTTGCGTCCTTGCCGGCCTCAGCAAAGCTCCCCAATTTGTCACTCCTAGTGTGGGACAGGCATCTTGCCTGTCGCAGGTATTGGGCGGGCAAGATGCCCGCACGCAGGTATTGGGCGGGCATCTTGCCCGCCCCACAAGAGAGACATTCTATGCAAACAGGCGAGATTTCGAGTCCCAGGATTTGTGGGCCGATCGAGTCGATGCGGTGGTGATACCCGCCACAGCCTGCGGCGGCAGTGCTATTCTGAGTTTGAGCGGGCGATCGTGCGTACAAATCATCGCTGTGGGCGACAACAAAACCCAGATGCAGGCGACTCCAGAAAAACTCGGAATCAAAGCTTTGCAGGTAAACTCATATTTAGAGGCGATCGGAGTTTTGGTCGCTTTGCGAGCCGGCATCAGTCCAGCTTCCTTGGGTGCAGACATCTCCTCCCTGCCTTGTTTGTCTGACTCAACAAAACAAATTTAAAATCTCAAACCTCAAATCTAAAAGTGATTAAGTGGCAGAAAAACTTCCCGGAAATCCTGAAATTGAACCCTTGACGCGCACCCAAGTTTTAGTAGCAATGGGCGTGACAGCAATTATGTTGCTGGCGGTAGCTAAATTGTGGTTGCTATTTGGATCGGTATCGCTTTTGCCAGTCAAATTGATAGGAATGGACTTGCTCAAAGGATGTGCGCTCGGACTGGCAATTACAGGCGGCAGTGCGATCGTTTATCACCTCTGGCCCGGTTATCGCCGGAGTGCGGATGTGTACTTGGAAGTAGTGCTCAAACCTTTGTTTTGGCCTGATTTAATTTGGCTGGGACTGCTGCCGGGACTTAGCGAAGAATTGCTATTTCGAGGGGTGATGCTGTCTGCTTTGGGATTGAATGTTACCAGTTTAGTTTTATCGAGTTTTTGTTTCGGCATTCTGCACTTGGGAGGCATGGATCAGTGGCCTTATGCTGTTTGGGCAACGGCTGTCGGATTGCTGTTGGGTTACAGCGTTTTAGCTACTGGGAATTTGTTAGTGCCAATTACGGCTCATATCTGCACGAATTTGATTTCTAGCTGTGTTTGGAAGTGGGAAAATCATGCGGTGAAGCGGTAGGATAAATGGATATCGACCATAAACCGGGCGATTGAAATCGCTAACAAGGCGATCGCACAGCCAAAGTCCGATCGTTTTTTCGCTTGGCTGCAACATCAATGGTGAGGTATTTGCCTGACACATAGCAAGTTCGATGCTCTGTTTGGACTCACAATTTGTTCAACTCCCGATAATAGGAATTATGAAAAATCTTCCTACAGTCATGAGGTTGGGTGGAACGAAGTGCAACCCAACCTACTTTTGTTATTTTTGCATAATTTTTCATAATTCCTATAAGAGGGAGGATGGAGATTAATTGAGCAATAGGAATCCTACACCAGAATAATCCCGGTGTTTTTAGACCTGGGAGTGTCAAGCAGGTTTCGCCTCGATCACACTTACTGGCCCTTTTGTTTCTATCATATTAGTCACTTTAAACCCTGCGGAGGAAAGTAAATGATAAAATTCATCCTTTGTCCGCATGAAAGTACCCCCCAGAATGAACAAAGTTAAGCTACCCATGCCAATAAATGGCGACATTTTGCCTTCAGGCAACATAAAATCAACAATCATCAGCCGATCTTTAGCTGTCATAGCTTGATAGCAATTTTTAAGAATTGTAATAGCATGATCATCTTCCCAATTGAGGAGGACACGAGAGAGTAAGTAAAGATCGCCAGTAGGGGGAACCGCATCAAAAAAGCTGCCTCCAACTATTTGACACCTATCTGCAACTCCAGCCACTTCCAAAACCGGATTTGCATCGACAACAACATCTTCGCGATCGAACAAAATAGCTTGTAGCTTGGGATTCGCATTCAGAATCACAGCCGTTAGAGTTCCAATTCCCCCTCCAACATCCACAAGTGTCTTAACGTCAGAAAAATCATAAGCTTCAAGCACCGGAAGCAGCCACTCCCTTGTTGTCTCCTTCATCCACTCATTAAAATTTACTGCCGCATCAGAATTCTGCTTCAAATAGCTATAAAAATTAGTCTTAAAAGTATGTTCAAATGGAGTTTCTCCAGTCTTTATACCGTAGAGTAAATTCCCCCATCCCTGATAGAGTTCGTCACCCATTCCCAAAACCGTACCTCGTAAAGAATCAGAAGTACCCGTTAGGAGATGTTTTCCCAGAGAATTTAATTTAAACTTGTCATTATCTTCGAGAGAAAATACACCAACGCTTACTAGCATACGCATCAGGTGATAAATACCCTGAGAATTTACACCAGCAGCTTTCGCAAGTTCATCAGTGGTCTTAGAACCCTCACCCAGAATATCTGCAATTTCTAGTTTTGCCGCTACAAAAAGAGCCTGGGATATTTTAAACCCATACATCATTTCTAGTAGCAATGACGATGACTTTTCGCCTTCTGGTTGTGCATTCTCTGTATATAAAGTCATAAGTTCTCCTTAAAAAATCATCTATTTAAAAATTGCAGAGGTAAGTAGTTGGGCTTCAACCCTCTTAAAAAGTACGTAGTTGGGCTTCAGCCCTCTTAATGCGCCCAAGCGGTAAGTACCTTAATCATCCCATCCTTTTCCATAATCTCTTACCGGATATTCTACCCATGCACTTCTTAGCCACTCTCTTCCATGATACTCTAAATACCAATGTACGCTACTTGCTGACCAATCATAAGGAGATTTTGCCCAGCCATGTTTGACAGGATTGTAATGGATATAATTAATGGTGGTATAATAATGTCTTTCCGAACGAATAGCGCGATCGCTAAACGAATGCCACATTTTACCTGTAAGATTCTCCTCAAGATTCCATTGTCGAGCTAACGGGCCGTGAATGGAACGAAAGAGTACACTTAAGTGTGACATATTAATATGATGCACTAAGAGATGATAATGATTTGGTAAAACTCCCCAAGCATTAATTTCTATACCATTTGAAATAAAAGTATCAAAAATTATATCTAAAAGTTGCTGACGGCGTTCCTGAGTATTAATGCGAGATTTATGCTCAAAACAACTAACTGTAAGATGGTAAAATTCAGAATCTTGCACTGGATGAGGTGGAGAATGAGCAGGATATCCCTTAGCCAACCTTTGATTGACAAGTTGCACCCGTCCTTCTAGTGTCAATAATTTACGATATTCATACATAAAGGTAAGTAGTTGGGCTTTAGCCCTCTTTAAAAAGTAAGTAATAGGGCTGAAGCCCTCTTTAAAAAATACGTAATTGGGCTTCAGCCATAAGAGGGCTGAAGCCCAACTACTTACCTAATCAAGATATACTCTAAGTTGTTCAGCCATAACCTGAACATGAGGGGGATAATTCATAGTAATATGATTTCCCGGCACTTCTCGAACCTCTACTCCTCCAGTAGCAACCTCAATCCAAGGTAATTCTGGATTTTTGGCATTAACTTCATTTTGTTCGGTAGCACGGAAAAATATAATTCGACCTCCATAAGTTTGAGGGATGTAATTTAGCATCGATTGGGCGTGTACTTTAAAAAGATGAAGAAACTGGCGAATCTGAGGTAAACCAAAATCGGGAGGCACTACCCTATTAGCGATCTTTACCTGCTCCAAAAAGTAGAGAAGTTGCTCATCTGGAGCAAGTTTTTGAAGGACATCCATAGAAAGAGACAGATTGAAACCAACGCCTAGTAAATACAGCAAAATTGCTGTATCATCTTCAGTTTCTAAAACTGGCATTTGGCCTGGACCAGGAGTATCTATTAAAGTTAGCAGTGCTATCTTTTCACCTTGGGCATGGAGTTGCTGTGCCATCTCAAAAGCAACAGTGCCTCCAAAGGAAGAACCACCCAAAAAATAGGGACCTTCAGGTTGTTGAACTCGCACTGCTTCAATATAGCGAGCAGCCATTTCCTCAACTTTAGTAAAGGACTCAGTTTCCCCATCTGAGACGTGCGCTTGTATTCCAAATACAGGCCGATCAGAACCTAGATAACGTGCTAAATCCCGATAAATGTAAACGTGACCGCCTACCGGATGAACTAAGAACAAAGGTTGTTTAAAACTACCGCGCTGAATTTCTACTAACAAAGATTCAGAAGCTGGCTGGAGTGGCTGGTTAGTATTATCAGATAAGTCGGAATTGTCTTTAATTAATGCAGCCAAAGCTGCAACAGTCGATGATTGCAATAGGCTATGGGGAGACAAGGATTTTTGCAGTGTTTCGTTTAATTTAGTTATTAGTTGAACGGCTAATAAGGAGTCTCCGCCTAAATCAAAAAAATCATCATGAATCCCAACTTGCTCGATACCGAGAAATTCTTGCCAGATACTAGCAATAGTTTGCTCAATTTCTTCTCTAGGAGCAATATAGGTATTGTCTAAATTCGGTCTAGAGTGGTGTGGTGTTGAATCGACTGTTTGGGAATTTTCATCTGGTAAAGATGCAATTTTAATCGGTTGCTCGATTCCTGGTGCTTCAATCCAATAACGTTGGCGCTCAAACGGATAGGTCGGCAATGGGAGACGATAACGCTGCTCATCAGCATAAAATTTAGACCAATCTATTTGTACTCCTCCTAACCAGAGTTTACCCAATGTAGTAAGTAAGAAAGCTAAATCTGAATTTTGGTCTTGTGGATGGCGCAATGAAGAAAGTACAATCTGCTCAGCCACCTTATGAGGATGCTGTTTTGCAAGCGTGTTCAACGTCCGTCCGGGCCCCACTTCTAGCAATATTTGATTCTGGTCTTTTAATAGCTGTTGTAACCCATCTGCAAATCGTACTGTTTGGCGCAGATGTTGAGCATAATAATTCGGATTTGTTGCCTCAGTTGCTGTAATCCAATTACCCGTTACATTGGAGATGTAGGGGATTTTAGGCGAGTTCAGCTTAACTTTTTTCACCTGTTGGGTGAATGGTTCTAAAATTGGCTCCATCATCTGTGAATGGAAGGCATGAGAAGTGTGCAATCGGCGACACTCTACACCTTTTGCGAGTAGTTCTTGTGCCAATTCATCTACGGCATCACTAGCACCTGAAACCACGCTCATAGATGCTCCATTAATCACAGCTAAATCGAGTTTATTGCCCAAAAATGCTTGCACTTGCTGTTCTGGAAGTGGAACTGCAAGCATGGAACCACTCGGCAGTTGTTGCATTAATTTACCTCGTGCAGCTACCAAGGACAAGCCATCTTCCAAGGAAAAAACACCCGCCAAACAAGCAGCTACATATTCACCAATGCTATGACCAATCATCGCTTTGGGATGCACTCCCCAAGACATCCACAATTTAGCTAAAGCGTACTCGATCGCAAACAGTGCTGGTTGTGTAATCGCAGTCTGTTTTAGTTGGTTTGTAGCTGCTTCTGCTTGTGATTCACTTGGATAAAGTACGTCGCGCAGATCAATTTCCAAGTGAGGTTTAAGAATTTCCGAACATAGCTCGATTTGTTCGCGAAATGTTGGTTCAACTTGGTAGAGTTCCAAGCTCATATTGATGTACTGCGAACCCTGTCCTGAAAACATAAATACGACAGGTCGATCTTTAGACTCTTGGAAGCTAGTAAAAACTCGTTTTGCATCGAGAGTGTCGAGGGTAGTAATACCCTCTTCAATGTCATTACAAACTACTATGCGTCTATGGCTGAAAGCTCTTCTACCAACTTGAAGCGTATAAGCAACATCAGCAAGATTTTCATCTGGATGTTGCTTTAAATGTTCGCTCAAATTTACCGTTGCAGTATCAAGTGCAGAGCTAGTTTTTGCCGATAAAACCAACAGTTGTGATGGTCTAGATTCTCCAGATTTTTCGACAGTAGGCGCTTCTTCTAGTACCACATGAGCATTAGTTCCACCGATGCCAAAAGAACTAACTCCAGCACGACGGGGAGTTTTACCTGCTTTCCATTCGGAAAGCTTAGTATTGACATAAAAAGGACTGTTTACAAAATCAATCTTGGGATTAGGCTGTTCAAAATGCAAGCTAGGCGGTATTAACTTGTGTTTGAGAGCTTGGACAGTTTTGATTAAGCCAGTGACACCAGCAGCAATATCCAAATGTCCGATATTGGATTTGGCAGAACCGATCGCACAGAAGCCTTTTTTCTTAGTTTCGAGTGAGAAAGCTTGCGTCAGCGCCGCAATTTCGATAGGATCTCCCAGGGGTGTTCCGGTTCCGTGAGCTTCTATATAGCTGACGGTTTCAGGGGGAATTTCTGCGAGCGCCAGAGCATCTGCGATCGCCTGCGCCTGACCATCTATACTGGGAGCTGTATAGCCAATTTTAAAAGCACCATCATTATTGAGCGCAGAACCTTTAATCACCGCATGAATATAATCTCCATCCGCGATCGCCTCCTCTAATCTTTTCAAAACCACAATTCCCACACCGCTACCGCTAACAGTTCCCTGTGCCTTAGCATCAAAGGCTCTACAGTGTCCGTCTGGTGAAAGAATCATTCCCTCTTTATAAAAATATCCTGCCTTTTGGGTAACGCCTATAGAAACCCCACCAGCCAAAGCCATATCGCATTGGTAATTCAGCAAGCTTTGGCAAGCCATGCTAATAGCAACCAATGAAGTAGAACAGGCTGTTTGGACAGTAATACTCGGTCCTTTAAAGTTTAATTTGTAAGAAACGCGAGTTGACATAAAATCTTTTTCATTGGCGATCGCAAGTTGGAAATCTCCAACCGATTCTCTAAGTTGGTGATTAGGATAAAGGTTATTCAAAAAATAAGTATTGAAACTCCCTGCGCCTGCGTAAACCCCTATCGAACCTTCGTAAGTTTCCGAGTTATAGCCAGAACTTTCTAGAGCCTGCCAAGCCGACTCCAAGAAAAAGCGGTGTTGTGGATCTGTGATTTCAGCTTCTCTAGGATTAAACCCAAAGAATGAAGCATCAAATAACTCAATATCTTCTAGTACGCCTCTTGCTTTTACATAGCGGGGGTCACGCACCACTGATTGGTCAATACCTAAAGATTCTAGTTCTTGTTCGGAGAAGAAAGAAATAGATTCTACACCATCACGTAGATTTTCCCAAAAATCATCCACATTTTTAGCACCAGGAAAACGACCTGCCATGCCGATGATAGCGATACCTTCTATAGAGTTGGTAGTCTCAGAGTTATCCATTTTTATTCTTTCCTTGCAAGCGCTGTTTTTGCTTTTGGCGATTGATTGCTTCTTTCTGTTTTTTAATGTGTTCTCGACTTTGCCCAACAGAGGATTTTGCCTCGGGTTCCTCACTTAAATATTTTGCCAAAGAGCTGATGGTTGGATATTTAAACATCTCAATCATTGAAACATCTCTGTCGATCGCTTCTCTCAGTTTACTATGAGCTTGAGCCATCAGTAATGAATGACCGCCTAAATCGAAGAAATTATCATCGACACCGACTTTCTCTAGGTGTAATACCTGTTGCCAAACTGTAGCAATAGATTGTTCAACTTCAGTTTGGGGTGCGATATAAGTTGTTTCCAATTGTGGGTTAATAGCATCGGGAGCTGGCAGTGCCTTACGATCTACTTTGCCATTGGGTGTCAACGGCAATTCATCTACAATCACAAAGACCGAAGGAATCATGTAGTCAGGTAAGCGCTCTTTAAGATAATCTCTCAACTGTTTACGTAATTCTTCAGTGTGATAGTTTTGACTTGTTTTGCGACCACCTTGAGAGAACAATAATTTATAGAAAGGGGTTTGTTTAAACACTTTTTTATGGTGATAAGATTCGTATTTAAACTCAATAAATTCCCCATTTTTCCTAATCAAGCGACCTTCAAGTTTATAGTCAGGGTTCAGGTTATTATCACATAGAGTTCCAATACAAACTGCTTTGATTATATCTCCTTCTGAAACCTGAATTCCCGGATAGAATACCGGAAAGTAGACAGGTAGCCAGCAATACTCATGCTCGATAATATCTATAACTTCTCCTTCAATTGTGTGTAAGTTCAGCCAGACTAAAAAGCCGTCCAATCTTGACTCTTTTGTGATGTTGAGATTAATTTCAATACGGTATTCTGGGTTAAGGTGAGTATTGAAGTTCAAATCTTCAAAAGTATCGCTGTTTGAGAGCAGATGAGATTTGGGAAATTTCTTAATAGATAATCTTAGATCGAAAGGATATCCAACTTGCTCGAAAATTTTATCGGTGTAATAACCAGAAACATCGTTAAACTGTGGATTGTTTAACAATTCATCGGGAAGATAAGCAGCAGCTATTTTGGTAATGCTTCTCTGAGGAATCATGATTCCATCTTCCTTCAGAAATCTGCGGGCGCTATTTAAAATCACTGCTGCACCTTCGCATCCGCCAATGGCACCGACGATTTCTGAGAGACATACGTCAGCCTGTTCGGGCAAGTTAACCTGGGTTGCATCACCATGAATTAAAGTTATCTTGTTTTCCCAACCCAGATTTTTAATGCAAGCTTTTGCCAGCCTGTAAGATTCCTCACTTCTCTCAATCGCATATACCTTTTTGGCTCCTGCTTCTATACAAAACCTAGCTAAAATCGCATCTTTACCCGTACCAACCTCAACAACTACTCGATCTTTTACCAACTGGTTAATGGCTACTTTGTAGCTATGATTTCTACGCTCATCATTGGTCATGGCATAATATAACAATTCGTCATAGACGAAGTATTCTGCTACTGATGGCCATAATTCGATCTTACCTGGTTCTTGGCTCTCCTGCTGATGTAATGGTTGGATATGTTTCTCTTCAGGAACTATATAAGCTACCAAGCGCTTGTCGCCCGGTACATCCTCGCGGTTTACTGCTATAGCTTGTCGGACAGCGGTGTGTTGGCTCAACACGGCATCGATCTCGCCGAGTTCGATGCGGAAGCCGCGAATTTTCACTTGGTGGTCGATGCGACCCAAAAATTCGATATTGCCGTCAGGTAAGTAACGGGCTAAGTCACCAGTTTTATAGAGGCGAGAACCTGATTCGTTGCTAAAGGGGTTGGGAATAAAGCGCTCGGCAGTGAGTTCAGGCCGATTGAGGTAGCCCCGCGCTAAACCATCACCGCCAAGGTATAACTCTCCGGGTACACCGATAGGGACAAGTTGTTTTTGAGCATCTAGTAGAAAACACTGTGTATTGGAGATGGGGCAACCGATAGGAACAGTTGTAGCTTCTTCTGGAACATCCTGCACTAAGTAGCAGGTGGTCAAGGTTGTATTTTCAGTAGGTCCATAACCGTTAAGCAGTCGCTGAGGTGAAGCCTTCTTGAGTACATCTTTGACGCATTTAGGCTCCATAGCTTCTCCTCCAACTATAAGGTGTTGCACCAAATGAAAAGCCGATGGGATTTCTCTAGCTATCAAATTGAACAAGCCAGTAGTCAAGAATAACACAGTGATACCTTGCCCTTGGATTTGAGCCGCAAAGTCATGAGGAGAAAGTGCTACATCTTTGGTTATAACAACGAGCTTAGCCCCGTTAAGTAACGCTCCCCAAATCTCAACTGTAGCGGCATCAAATGAAAAGTTTGAGGCAAAAGCTACTATATCGTTTGGTTGCAAACTAATATAGTTCGTGTTGAGTACCAAGCGGTTGACTCCTCGGTGAGGAACAGTAACTCCCTTGGGTTTCCCTGTAGATCCTGATGTGTAGATAACGTAGGCTAGATTTTCAGGAGTCACTTGGCTCGAAGGGTTTTCCTCGCTGTGGAAAGCAATTTCTTCCCAGTCTGTGTCTAGACAAACGATACGCCCTTGATGTTTGGGAAGAGATTTCACTAACTGCGCCTGAGTCAGCAGCACTGGTACAGAGGCATCTTCTAACATGAAAGCCAAACGCTCTGGGGGATAGGCTGGGTCTAGCGGCACATAAGCTCCACCAGCCTTGAGAATGCCCAACAGTCCCACGATCATTTCCAAGGATCGCTCTACACAGATGCCTACCAATACCTCTGGCCCCACACCCAAATTCCGAAGGTGGTGCGCTAGCTGATTCGCTCGTTGATTGAGATCTTTATAGGTAAGTTGCTTGTCTTCAAAGACTAATGCAATAGCATCGGGCGTGAGATCTACTTGCTCTTCAAATAACTGATGTATGCACGCATCTTTGGGGTAATCAGTTTCAGTATTATTCCACGCTGCTAATTGCTGCCGTTCCAACTCAGTCAAGAGGGGCAACTCGGCAATTTTCTGCTCTGGGTTAGCAACAATTCCTTCCAGTAAAGTTTGAAAATGCCCTACCATCCGCTCGATCGTGTCAGCATTAAACAAATCTCTGCTGTACTCAAAATGACCGACTATGCCTTCTGGTCTTTCCTGTAATTCCAGGGTTAAATCAAATTTTGCCGTTTCGGTATCAAGATCCAACTGGCTCCAATTCAGCATCGAATCAACGCCTGACATTGGCGGTTGCAAAACAAAAGCAACTTGAAACAGGGGATTTTGACCTAAATTCCGCTCTGGGTACAGTGCTTCTACCAACTTCTCAAAAAGCAAATCTTGGTAAGCAAATGCTCCTAAAGTCACTTCCCGCACTCTTTCTAGCAACTGCCAGAAAGTCGGGTTGTCCTTGAGATCGGTACGCAGTACCAATGTGTTGACAAAGCACCCAATTAGCTGCTGAATCTCTGGCTGTTTCCTTCCTGCGGTGACAGTGCCTACAACAATGTCTGTCTGCCCCGTGTAGCGATAGAGTAAGGTTTTGAAGGCTGCCAGCAGTGTCATGTAGATGGTAACGCCTTCTTTATGACTTAATGAGGCGATCGCCTCACTTAAAGTTTGAGGTAGCGCTACATATTGCCTTGCACCGCGAAAGTTTTGCATTGGCGAGCGCATTCGGTCAGTTGGCAGTTGCAGTGTTGGCAAATCGGCTAGTTGCTGCTTCCAGTACCTCAGTTGGTTGGTTTCTTCACGTAGTAGTTCTTCAATCGGAGCTTTAATTGACACTTGCTTGCACCCTGTTTGATTAATTTCGTGTTTTACAAAAACTATCTGCTGTTATGCTGGCTCGTTCCTTTATAAGAATTCACCCGCAGCACTTTGCCTTGTGAACAACTGCTTTTTAAGCGCGTTTCGCCTCGATCCCACTTATTGGCCCTTTCGTTTCTATTTTATTAGTCACTTTGAATCCCGATGATGAAAGTAAATTATAAAATTCATCTTCTGTACGCATAATAGTACCGCACATAGCGAGCAAATTTAGGCTGTTCACACCAATAAGTGGGGATATTTCGCCGGGAGGAAACATAAAATCAACAACCATCAACCTGTCTTGAGCTGTCATAGCTTGGTGACAGTTTTTAAGGATTTTAATCGCATCAGAATCATCCCAATTAAGGAGAACGCGAGAGAGTAAGTAAAGATCGCCACCACCGGGAACCGAATCAAAAAAGTTGCCTCCCACGATTTGACATCTATCTTTAACTCCCGCCACTTCCAAAAACTGATTTGCACCGACAACAACGCCTTCTTGATCGAACAAAATCGCTTGCATCTTGGGATTGTTATTAAGAATAAAAGCTGTTAATGTACCAATGTTCCCTCCCACATCTACAATTGTTATAACTTCTGAAAAATCGTAAGCTTCAAAAAGCGGCAGAATCCACTCCCTTGTCGTCTCCTTCATCCACTCATTGAAATTTACGGCCGTCTCAGAATTCTGCTTAAGGTAGCTATATACACTCATCTTGAAAGTCTTGTCAAATGAGGATTCTCCTGTCTTTACACCGTACAGTAAATTACCCCATGCCTGATACCCTTCATCACCATTTCCCAGAATTGTACCTCGTAAAGAATCTGAAGTACCAGTTAGTAAGTATTTACCCATAGAATTTAACTTAAACTCATCGTTTTTTTCCGCAGAAAAGATACCCATGCTTACTAGCAGACGCATCAGGTGATAAAGACTACGAGAATTTACATTGGTAGCTTTGGCAAGTTCATCGGCAGTTTGAGAGCCGTTACTCAGAATATCGGCAATTCCCAGTTTAGCCGCCACAAAAAGAGCCTGGGTTCTTTTATACCCATAGATTATTTCTAGTAGCGCTGACGATGAGCTTTCACCTTCAGGTTGGGCATTTTCTGTATATAAAGCCATCTGGTTTTCTCGAAAAGTTATCTGTCAGGATTCAGAGCAAGCGTGCGATCGCAATGGAATGGTTAATGAACCAGTACCAGTGTTTTTAGAGTATCTAGTAGATTGGCAGCTTTTAGCACTTACACATTAAAAATGAAAGCAATGGGTCAAAGTTTTAGACTCCACATAAAACTTTGTTGCTTTGATGTATTTAAGCTAACTTCCAGATTTTTATTTTTGACACTCTCACCTTTCAAAGAAAGGCGATTCTCAGAATAATTACACGATACTCAGAGAGTTGTCAAGAGTTACTACAAACTTTTTTACCAATCAAAAATTTGTAGTTTAATATACATTAGATAGTTCCGACGAATGAACCAAAATCCGTAAGTGCGTAAGTTTGGTGGGTTTTAAGGGCAGTTGGGGGTTCAAAAGCGTAAGCTCCGAAAGAGCAAGGGTCAGCGATCCGGATCGGGTGCTCCCTCTTGTAAGCGGTGGTTGATGTCTTGGAGCGTATTGACTGCACTGCGATGCTAAATCGCTCCTCCCTTGGGTTGACCAGTAGAACCGGATGTGTAAATTACATAAGCTAAGTTATCCGGTGTCACCCCACTTTATAGCGAGTGATACCTTCTATAGACTCGGGAGTTTCAGAGTTGTCCATTTTTATTCTTTCCTTGCAAGCGCTGTTTTTGCTTTTGGCGATTGATTGCTTCTTTTTGTTTTTTAATGTGTTCTCTACTTTGCCCAACAGAGGATTTTTCCTCTGGCTCCTCACTTAAATATTTAGCCAAAGAGCTGATGGTTGGATATTTAAACATCTCCATCATTGAAACATCTCTGTCGATCGCTTCTCTCAGTTTACTCTGAGCCTGAGCCATCAGTAATGAATGACCGCCTAAATCGAAGAAATTATCATCGACACCGACTTTCTCTAGGTGTAATACCTGTTGCCAAACTGTAGCTATCGCTTGCTCTATATCAGTTTGGGGTGCAACATAAGTTGTTTCCAATTGTGGATTAATAGCATCGGGAGCTGGCAGCGCCTTACGGTCTACTTTGCCGTTTGGTGTGAGCGGCAAATGGTTCAAAAATACCAAACTCGAAGGGATCATATAGTCGGGGAGTTTCTGCTTCAGAAAGTCCCGCAAGCTCCCGACTGTTGTGCGTTGCAAAACTTTCAAAAAGCCCTGAGTTTTCAGAAGGTAATCTATACTTTGTTGAACTAGAGCCTGCTCAGTCCGGCTGAGGCCGAACTGAATCCCACATTGCTGTCCTTGTCGCCAGACTATCCTGCCCTCCAACCATTGTTCCTCACTCAAACCAGGTAGGCGCAGGTACAGGCGGACGGGTTGACTGGGCTGATAAGCATCTGGTACACCTATTATGCAGACACCACCAATGGAAATGTCTTCTGTGCGAAGTTCCACCGCAGGACTTCCGCCAAATTCTGCCAGACACGGACTCTGATAAGGCACTCGTTCAGGTCTGAGGTTAGAAGTAATATAAGCTACTAGGCGCTGGTTGCCGGAGGCATCCTCACGGTTGATAACTAGAGACTCGTTTACATCTGGATGTTGGCTCAATACGGTCTCGATCTCGCCGAGTTCGATGCGGAAGCCGCGAATTTTTACTTGATGGTCGATGCGGCCTAAAAATTCGATATTGCCGTCGGGTAGGTAGCGGGCTAAGTCGCCAGTTTTATACAAGCGCTTGCTCGGTTCGTTGCTAAAGGGGTTAGGAATAAAGCGCTCGGCAGTTAGTTCGGGTCGGTTGAGGTAGCCCCGTGCTAAACCAGCACCGCCAATGTATAGCTCTCCGGCTACACCGATAGGGACAGGTTGTTTTTGGGCATCTAGAATATAGACCTGCGTGTTGGCAATGGGCCCACCGATGGAGGGTGGATCGTTACCCCCTTTTTTCACTAAAGTATATGTGGAATAGGTCGTGTCTTCGGAAGGACCATAAAGGTTGAAGACCTTTTGCACTGTGTTGTGTTCATACACCTGCTGTACGAGTTTATTGGGAAGGGGTTCACCCGCCAGGTTGACGGTGCCGACAGAAGAAGGTATGCCTTCCATTCTCAGTAACTCAGCGATCGCAGAGGGAACTGTATTGATCAGAGTGACATCTAGAGCGGCGGACAATGCGGGCAAATGCAATGCGTTCTCTGCCAGAATGACTTTGCCACCCCAGCTTAGGGGAACAAACAGCTCGAAGACTGACAGATCAAAGCAAATAGAGGTTGAGGCCAAAACTCCAGCAATATCGTCTGGATTAAAGACTTGTTTTGCCCAATCCAACAGAGCAACTGCATTGCTATGCTCGATCGCTACTCCCTTGGGCTTACCAGTAGAGCCCGAGGTGTAAATGACATAAGCAAGGTTATCGAGCTTCACCTCACTGATTAAATTTGCCTCACTCTGTCGCTCAATGATTTCCCAGTCTGTGTCTAGGCAAACTATACGTCCTTGATGTTTGGGAACAGATTTGACTAATCGTGCCTGAGTTAGCAGCACTGGTACAGAGGCATCTTCTAGCATGAAAGCTAAACGCTCTGGGGGATACGCCCGGTCTAGCGGCACATAAGCCCCACCAGCTTTAAGAATGCCCAACAGTCCCACTACCATTTCCAAGGAACGCTCTACACAGATGCCCACCAATACCTCTGGCCCTACACCCAAATTGCGGAGATGATGTGCTAACTGATTAGCTCGTTGATTCAGCTCTTTATAGGTAAGTTCCTCATCTTCAAACACTAATGCGATCGCGTCCGGCGTGATCTCTACCTGCTCTTCAAACAACTGGTGTATACAAACATCTTTGGGGTAATCCGTTTCGGTATCATTCCACGCCGCTAATTGCTGCCGTTCCAACTGGGTTAAAAGAGGTAACTCCGAGATTTTCTGCTCTGGGTTGGCGACGATGCTTTCCAGTAAAGTCTGAAAATTTCCCAACATTCTACGAATAGTCGCAGCATCAAATAAGTCAGTGTTGTACTCAAGGCGACCAATGATGCCTGATGGTCTCTCATCAAGCTCAAGGTACAGATCAAACTTTGCCGCGCCGGTATCGACATCTAGCTGGCTAATCGTCCACCCATCCATTTTGGCAAGCGGGGGTTCTAGGACAAACGCGACTTGAAATAGAGGGTTATGGCTCAGATTCCGCTCTGGCTGTATTTCTTCCACTAACTTTTGGAAAGGCAATTCTTGGTGAGCATAAGCCCCTAATGTCACCTCCCGTACCCTCACCAGCAGTTCCTCAAAACTGGGGTTGCCAGAAAGGTCTGTACGGATCACTAAAGTGTTGAGGAAGTAACCAATCATCCCCTCTAGCTCTTGTCGGTTGCGGATGTTGGCGACAGTGCCTACAGGAATGTCGTTGTGCCCCGTATAGCGGTAGAGCAAGGTCTGGAACGCTGCCATCAAAGTCATAAACAGAGTGACACCCTCCTTACGACTCAACTCCTTAAGCATCTCGGTTAGGCTCAGAGGTAGGGCTAGACATTGCCTCGCACCCCGAAAAGTCTGCACTAGCGATCGCGAGCGGTCAGTCGGCAGTTGCAGTGTTGGCAAATCTGCTAGTTGCTGCTTCCAGTACCTGAGTTGGTTTACCAGAACCTCGCCCTGTAGCCATTGCCGCTGCCAGTAGGCAAAGTCCGCAAACTGAATCGGCAGTTCTGGGAGGGGCGATGGCAAGCCTAAAGAAAAGGCGGTGTAGAGTTCCGCGACTTCCTTCAACAACACGCTGTATACAGAAACAGCATCGATCACAGTGTGGTGTGTCGTTAGGAACAACCTGCAATCGGTTTCGGCCAACTGCATGAGAGTAGCCCGCATCAGCGGCCCTTGGGCGAGGTCAAAAGGCTGCTTCGCTTCCAAAGTTGCCAGCCGCAAGGCTTCAGTCTCCCGTTCTGTCTCTGGCAATTCCTCAAGATTCACCACTGGCAAAGCAAAATTAAAAGCATCTTGAATCACCATCACTGGTTGCCCATTTACCAGAGCAAAGGTCGTTCGCAAAATTTCGTGACGCTTGATGATTTTGCTGATGCTACGCTCTAGTGCGACAATATTGACGGAACCAGGCAGGCGAATGGTAATCGGTTCGTTATAGAAAGGTGTATCGGGAGCCAGTTGACATAGAAACCACAGTTGTTGCTGGCTGAAGGACAGAGGCAAATCCTGGTTCCGGGAAATTGCTTGAATTGGCGGAGCCTGGGGTATGGGAGCTTTTTGACTGGCGATTTCCAGATTGTGAGCAAGATCCGCTACTGTGGCAGACTCAAACAGGGTACGCAAGGGTAATTCCACCTGGAAGGTGTCTCGCATTCGAGTTGCAATCTGCGTGACTAGCAGAGAGTGACCTCCCAATTCTAAGAAGTTGTCGCGAATACCGACTCGCTCTAGTCCCAGCACTTCAGCCCAGATTCCTGCCACTACCTCTTCGACAGGAGTTTGAGGTGCTACATAATCTTGTCGTACTTCGGAAATTTTAACCGCAGGCGCTAATAGCTTCTGCCGATCTATTTTGCCGTTGGGCGTTAGCGGCAAGGTTTTCAGGAACACAAAGCTGGAGGGCACCATGTATTCGGGCAACTTATCTTTCAGGAAGTTACGCAACTTTCCTGCGACGGTGCGTTGCAAAAATTTTAAGAAGCCTTGGGTTTCTAAGAGATGGTCTATGCTCTGCTGAATTACAGCTTCTTCAGTGGGTGTGAGAGCTAACTCAATCCCTGCCTGATTTCCCTCACACCAAGCGACAGTTCCTTCAAAACATTGCTCTTCGGTATTTCCGGGTAGTACGAGGCGCAGACGAACCTGCTTACCTCTTGACCAATCATCGGGAACCCCAACCACGCCGATACCACCGATGGATATGTCTTCTGTTTGTAGTTTAAGGGAGCCATCGCCATCAAATTCTGCTAAACACTCACTTTTGAAGGGTGTACGTTCTGCGGTAACTTTGGAAACAACATAAGCTATCAAACGCTTCTGTCCGGGTACATCCTCTTGTGCTGCTACTACTGCTACCTGCAAGTCTGGGTGTTGCCCCAGCACTGCTTCAATCTCGCCGAGTTCGATGCGGAAGCCGCGAATTTTAACTTGATGGTCAATGCGGCCTTGAAACTCAATGTTGCCATCGGGTAGATAGCGACCCAGATCCCCTGTACAGTATAGGCGATCGCCTGTATGAGGATGAGTGATGAAGCGTTTGCTGGTTTTTTCCTCATCTCGCCAATAGCATCTGGCTAAACCGATTCCCCCAATATAAAGCTCCCCTACTTCTCCCTCTTGACACGGCTCCATTGCTTCGTTGAGCACGTAAAAATGTTGGTTAGTCATTGACCGACCGTAAGGGATGCTTTTCCATGCTGGGTCAACAGTTTCGATGGGATATAAAATCGACCAGATAGAAGCCTCGGTTGCACCTCCTAAGCCGATAACAGCGGGGGTTGAAAGTTTGCCTACACCAGATGCCAACTCAGTCCCATCTAGCTCCCTCCCTTTAGCAAGGGGAGGGTTGGGGAGGGGTTGATTCAATTCACTCTTGATTAAAGCTTTGATTTGATCTGGCAAAGTCAGCGGTATCCAATCACCGCTGAGAAGGACTAAGCGCAGAGATGATGGTAAATCTTTGGTATGAGCAGCGGCATAATCCACAAGCATCTGCATCAAGGCGGGTGCGGAGTTCCAGATGGTGACTTGTGCTTGCGCGATCGCATCTACCCAGTGAGCTGGATCTGGCGTTGCTGATACTTTAGGGATAACAACAGTGCCTCCTGCAGCCAGCAAGCCAAAAATGTCATATACAGATAGGTCGAAGCTGAGGGAAGATAGAGCTAAAACGCGATCGCTACTTCCGACTTCAAAACGTTGGTTAATATCTATGAGCGTATTAACTGCACCGCTATGCGCGATCGCGACTCCCTTGGGTTGACCAGTAGAGCCCGATGTATAAATCACATAAGCTAAATTATCCGGTGTCACCTCGCTGTCTGGGTTTTCCTGTGTGAAGCGATCTACTGTTTCTAGATTCCCATCCAAACAGATGACACGCGCTTGGTGTTCCGGAAGAGACGCTACTAAATGCTGTTGTGTAAGCAACACTGGCGTTTGGGAATGCTCCAACATGAATGCCAGTCTGTTTTGGGGATAATTCGGATCTAATGGTACATAAGCTCCCCCTGCTTTAAGAATAGCCAATAAACCTACGACCATCTCTAAAGAGCGCTCCACACAGGCGGCAACCAGTACCTCTGGTCCAACAGCCAGAGTCTTGAGATAATGCGCCAACTGGTTAGCTTGGGAGTTGAGATCCTGATAGGTTAGCTGCTTCCCTTCAAATATTACTGCAATAGCGTCAGGCGATCGCTTTACTTGGAACTCAAATAGCTGGTGGATACACGCATCCTTGAAATTACCGAGCATTTTATTCTTCCCTTGATCGTGTAATACTGATTTTTTGCACCCTTGGCGTAACTATTGTTCTGCAATATCACGCCATACCCAAAACAATGAAATTCTTTAAGTAAATTTTTCTTAGATAGCGTCTGATAATCTAGTATAAACCCATAAAGTTAATAGCTGACATCGCTAATTTTTTGTTTTTATCATCTATTAATTTCTTATATCTGTTGAGAAAAGTCTTGCAGTGATCTCGGTCACTATTTCATCTCGATTACAGTTATGAAAACTGGCTTTCTTGGTGTTCAGTATAACGGAATGGCACTAAGATAAGCTGCGATCGCATTGGTGAAAAGCTTTCAGCCGTCGAGAGCTTGGTCAAAAAACTAGGATAGCCCAAGGTTGAAATCAAGCAACGCTCTCATAAAGAGTATTCTGAGGCAGAATTCGGTACTTGCACTAAATTTTCTTCATATTGAAGCGACCAAACTTTACCAAATCTTTTTGAAATATAAGTTACAGTAATGAAAAAAATGGGATACTATAGAAGAGCAATAAAAAAGAAATGTAAACTCTCAATTGATACTCGTAAAAATTACTATCCATTTTTGCGGATTAACAATATGTCTACACTTCCCTTAATCATTTCTGACGAAACCCTCCGGGATGGCGAACAGCAAGCTGGTCTTTTCTTCCCTTACGAAACTAAAAAAACTTTAGCTAAGCTCATCAGGCAAACTGGAGTCAATCAAATAGACATAATGCCAGCAGTTCACGAAACTGAAGAACATTTACTAAAAACCTTGGTGGCAGAAGGTAATGGGAGCATTATGATGGCTGCCACAATGGTTGGCAAACAATTTATCGACCAGGCTTTAGCCTGCGGAGTAGAACGAATAATTCTCTTCTATGCCGTTTCAGACCGTCTTTTGCTTTTAAGAGATACAGAAGTTCGCAATTTAACAGCGCCCCCAGAGAAAATAGAGGATGACAATCTCCCTAATGCACTTGTTCGCCGCGTCCGCCAGAATATGATTAATAAAGTTTTGGAAAATCTGCGTTACGCGACGAGTCCAGAAATTGGTTTAAAAGTAGAGTTTGCAGCCGAAGATGCCAGCCGCGCCGATTTTAACTTTTTAGTGGAGTGCATTCGCTCATTCCAACCTTACATCCAACACTTTGTCCTCTGCGACACAATGGGAATCCTCACTCCAGAGAAAACTTATGTATGGGTTCGCGACCTCTTAGAATTCACCGATAATGCTGCTTTGGGAGTGCATTTCCATAATGACTTAGGCATGGCTCTCGAAAATACCCTTCAAGCTGTCATCGCGGGAGCTTCAATGATTTCCGGCACATTTCTAGGTATCGGCGAACGGGCAGGAAATATCCCACTAGAGCAAGTTTTAAATGGGCTTAGATGGCGCTTTGGAATAGAAGTAGAGGGCATTGATTATGAAGCGCTAGCCCAAGTAACAAACTATCTAGATTCTCTAGGAGCTCGACCCGCTCCCCCTTACTCTAAAGCTGCCTTTCGTCACGAAAGCGGCATTCATGTAAATGGCTTTTTACGCGACCCCGATAGCTACCACGTCTTTCCTCACGCCTCACCGGAAATTTGGTTTGGGAAATGCAGTGGAGCCAGCAATTTCCAGTACCTTTTCGAGAAGCAATTAAACCAACCTTTCTCGCCTCAAGAATATAACCGAATGCGAGATAAAATTAAATCTTTTTCCATTCAAGAGGAGCGTTGTTTTTCGCCTGAAGAAATAGTCGAGCTATTCAAGCAAGGATTTTTTAATGAATGAGCTATATCGCGTGGTAGTTCTCCCCGGCGAAGGAATTGGGCCAGAAGTAGTAGACGCTTCCTTAAAAGTTCTCCAGCATTTAGCACAACTAGAAGGGTTTTCTCTAGTTATAAATTATGCCTTAATCGGACAACCCGCCTTCGAGGAATTTGGAAAATTTTTCCCCGCACAAACGGCACAAATATGTGAAGAGTCTGATGGGATTTTGTTCGGAGCAGTGACGAAGGGTGGTATTCTCGAACTCCGCCAACACTTTGACTTCTTTATCAACCTTCGCCCTGTGTGTCCCTTTGAAACTTTATTGAATAAATCTAGCCTCCAGCCCCAAAAGATTCAAGGACTCGATATATTGTTTGTGAGGGAATTGGTAAGCGGAATATATTTTGGCCCATCGGGACGAGAGCAAGACGATAATGGCTGTTATGGCTATCACACAATGAAATACTACGATTGGCAAATTGGCCGCATTGCTAGAGTCGCTCTCAAAAAGGCTAAAGAGCGCCGAGGGTTGCTCACCGTTGCCCACAAGGAAAATGCTCTCCCACAAATACCTTGGAGCTGTTTAGTGCAGGAGGAAGCCAAGCATTTCCCTGATGTTGTAGTGGAACCTATGTTAGTAGATAACTTAGCTATGCAACTGGTACGGGAGCCGAAGCGATTTGATGTTATTCTAGCTGGAAATCTATTTGGGGATATTCTCAGCGATATAGGAGGGGCATTAGTAGGTTCCATAGGCTTATTACCCTCTGCTAGTATTAACGAGCGAGGATTCGGTCTTTATGAGGCTATACACGGTACAGCACAAGATATTGCTGGGATGGGTATTGCTAATCCTTTAGGAACGATGGGAGCAGTTGTATTAATGCTCCAGCAGTGGGGAGAAACTCATGCTGCTACTCGCTTAATTCAAGCTATGAAAGGAGTTTTAGCTTTGGGCTACCGCACGGCTGACTTAGCTCCCCAAGGTCAAGAAACCTTGGTGAACACAAAAACTTTAACTGAGCTTATAATTCAACAACTCTCTGAACTAGCTTTGGCAAATAAGGAGGAATAAAACTTATGAAAACTGAACCAAAAGTGTTGATTCTTGAGGATGATATTAATACAGACGATATTATACCAGCTAAACGGTGTACTACTGCCGATCCCGAGTATTTAAAACAGTATGCTTTTGAACATCTAATCGGTGAAGGCACTCTTCTGGGCTATGACGAAATTGAAGCCGGACACAATTTCGGCTGCGGTTCAAGTCGGGAACACGCCCCTATTGCTATTAAAGCTGCTGGTATTAAAAAAGTCAGCGCCCACTCTTTTGCGGAGATATTCTACCGCAATAGTATCAATATTGGTCTGGTTTTAGAAATTTATTCCCAACCTCAAAATCATCCAGTAGTTGAAGCTATTGTGAGGGCAGGTGGTTTAATTCCTTTTAACCAAAAGCGACAAAAAGGTCAAATTTCTATTCCTAAAAGTATAACTTCTGCTAGGGCAATGACTATGGCAGAAAAACTTTTGGCACGCGCTTCTGGAAATGATTATGTACAGCCGGGTGAAACAGTTTTTGTTCAGGTCGATCTAGCGATGTCTCACGATGCTGTAGCTGGACCAGTTGCTAAGGTTTTTTACGAGCATTTTGGGGAAGATGCCAAACTTTGGGATGTCAACCGGGTTGTTTTAGTAGCAGATCACTTTATCCAAGTTAACGATGTGCGAGTAGATCCTAAAGCTACCTTACTATATTCGGAAATGGTGCAGTTTGCGCGATCGCAAGGCTGCCATTTATTAGATGTAGTTTCGCCTGGAGAAGCTGCGGGTATTTGTCACGTTTTGCTACCGGAAAAGGGTTTTATTCATCCAGGTACTATTGTGGCGGGGACGGACTCTCACACTTGCACTTATGGGGCTTTTGGATGTTTTTCCACTGGTGTGGGAACGACGGATATGGCAAATATTTTTGCAATGGGGGATATGTGGGTGCGGGTTCCTCCAACCCTACTTTTTAAACTTGAAGGAACTTCGATCAAATATATTACTGCTAAGGATATTATTCTGTTTATCCTTGGCAAAATTGGTTGTGACGGTGCTGCGGGTAAGGTGATGGAATTCCGAGGCAGTATTATCGATCAGATGCCAATGGAAGAACGCATGACTTTATCTAATATGGCGATCGAGTGCGGTGCGATGTGTGGGTTAATTCCTCCTGATGCCACAACTCGCCAATATTTGCAAAGCTGTGGTCAAGATTCATTTGAGGAAGTTGTTAGTGACCTGGATGCTGATTATGAAGATATCTATCAGTTTGATTTAAGCGATTTAGAACCACAGGTAGCTTGTCCTCCTAAACCAGACCAAGTAGTTGGAATTAGTGAGTTAGGAGAAGTGCCTATTACTAAGGCTTTTATTGGCTCTTGCACGGGGGGGAAACTTTTCGATCTGGCTCAAGCTGCTGAGGTACTTAAAGGCCGTCATGTAGCCTCTGGTGTAAGCCTTTTTATTGTGCCAGCTTCCTTACAGGTGCGGCAAAGGGCTGAAAATTTAGGGTATATGCAAATATTTGAAGCGGCGGGAGCTACAGTTCTCAAATCAGGCTGTGGGGCTTGTATTAATGCTGGACTTGGAGTGTTAGGTAAGGAGGAGACGGGTGTTTATGCTACCAACCGGAATTTTAAAGGGCGAAGCGGCGATCCAACTGCGAAGAACTATTTAGCTTCTCCTCGCGTGGTAGCTATTTCGGCAGTTGAGGGGAAAATTAGCGCTCGACTCACTGAAGAGAAGGTAATCGCTAATAAGCTCTCGCTCATCTAATTTTCCACCAAATCGCTCTAGACTATACCAGGGTTTTAGCTTCCACATTATACAAGTTAAATAGGTGATGGCTTACTAGCTTGCTGAGTTCCGTGCTTGATTGGGATCTCAATCACAAACTCCGCTCCATTTCCTGGCGCTGAAATACAAGTTAGCTTACCATGATGTTTTTCTACTACAATCTGGTAGCTAATAGCCAATCCCAAACCAGTGCCAGAGCCGACACGTTTTGTAGTAAAGAATGGGTCAAAAATCTTCTGGCTTACTTCCTCTGTCATCCCCGCTCCATTGTCGGCAATCCGAATCTCTACTTGGTTAGTATTTATGAGTCTGGTACGAATACGAACTTGTGATTTTTTATTGTGGATTGATGCTATACGAGAAGTCACTAATGATTCCTCTATAGCATCAATCGCATTGCTGAGTATATTCATAAATGCTTGGTTCAGGAAGCCGGCATAACATTCTATTTCAGGGATCTGACCATACTCTTTAATAATTTCAATTCCAGGATGGTCGGGCTTAGCTTTTAGCTGATTTTGCAACAATAGCAGAGTGCTATCGAGCCCTTCATGAATATCTACTCGTTTCATTCCCGCCTCATCCAATCGCGAGAAATTTCGCAGCGACAAGACAATCTGGCGGATGCGTTCTGCCCCTTGCTGGAGCGACTCAAGCAGCCTAGGAAAATCGGAAATTAAGAATTCCAAATCGATACTTTCTGCAAAATTCAGAATTTCAGGAGTTGCATTAGGCAATTGAGCCTGATAGAGATTCAGCAACCCCAGCAAGTCATGAAAATAGTCGCTAGCGGGGGTAAGATTGCCGTATATAAAGTTAATTGGGTTGTTAATTTCGTGAGCGATACCAGCAACCATTTGCCCCAGGCTTGACATTTTTTCAGTTTGAATTAGCTGAGTCTGTGTCGCTTGCAATTCTTTTAGGGTAAGTTCAAGTTGAATTGCTTGTTCTCTCAGCAGGCTATTTTTTTGTTTTAATTGCTGAGTCCTCTCTTCTACTTTTTGTTCAAGCGTTTGGTTGTAATCCTCTAATTGTTCATTAGCTGTTTTCAAGTTTTGAGTAGCGGTTTCCAATCTCCCATAGAGCATCGCATTTTTAAGGGATATAGCTATCTGTGAAGAAAGTATTTTTAATAATTCCAGCCTTTCCATTGTAAAGGCACCAGTTGTTATATTATTTTCCAAGTAAAGAATACCAATTAGCTTGCCTTGATTTATAATAGGCATAGATAATATTGACTTGGGTTGGGTTTTTATGATGTAAGGATCGTTTATGAATCTTTGTGAAACTGCTGCATCATTTAAAACCACATTTGCTTTAGTTATTCCTACATAATTAATTATGGTAATGGGCAGATTCTCACTGTTTTCTACGGGTGATTCTGAACACAATACAACCACATCTCTATCCACAACACCTGTAGCTTCTATCACTAACTTTTCATCTTTTTCTAAGATCAGGCATCCTGTTGTAGCTCCAGCATTTTCCATCACAATTTTAAGTAACTTATCTAGCAACTTATCAAGAACTATTTCTTCAGCCAAGGCCAGAGAGGCTTTGTTCACAGTGGACAAATCCAAAACCGCCGAACTTCCTCCCGTGGTCGATGTTGTTGTTCTATTAATCTCTATGCCTATGGATTCTCGCATCAGCATCTTGGAAAATACCAAAGGATATCTAGACTCTAAATCTTTAACTTTAGTTTTAGCTCCCCAACGAATATACCCGTAGTAAGCTTGTGTTAGATAAATTTGAGCAAACTTGTCTCTGCCGAGGGAGAAATAAAACTCTGCTGCTAGTTCCGATGCTAGTGCTTCTTCCTGAATGTATCCTTGTTCTTTAGCTCCTGCTATAGCTCGGTCATAATATTCCATTGCTTCTACAATTTGCCCTAAGACACGAGCTTTCTCTGCTTCCACAAGTTCATACTTATGCTGAAAGTTAAAGGGGGCATGAAATGCCCATTTCTGCATTTGTTGTTGATTAGATTCTATTAAGTTGATGTATTGTTGTTGTTCGGCGTGTGAAGCTTGAGGATAAACAGCGAGGAGAGCCAGCGAATAGTAGAAGTTGTGAGGAGCAGAAACTACCATACCCATTACGCTGACTGCGTGTTCTGCTGCTGAAGTAGCGCTGGTAACGGCATTTTTAGAATCTTTAAACATATAAAAGAGAATCGTCTTGGCGAGATAAGTAATAAACAGTAAAATCCTATTGTTAGTTTCAATAAAAACAGGCAGCATTTGTGTTTCATTAAAAGTTTTGCCCACCAACTGACATTTGCCCTCAGCCTCATTTTGAAGATTTAGCGTCAATTGGTGAAATATCTGGATGTAATAAATAGAATAGTCTTGTTTTAGTTTGAGTGCTAAATCAAGATATTGCTCTTGTTCCTCTTCTACAATTTCTAATCGTTCCCCAGTCAGAAATATGCTGGCACAATAGACAGTAATACAATAACCAGCATATTCTATATCTCCGGTTTCCAGTCCACTTTGCAACCCCGATATTAAGAATGGTAAGGCTTCTTTAGCAGGCTCTTTCCAATGTACGACAAAACCGTTAAATAATTCGTAGACTTTACATTTAAGCGAATTGGCGTTAAATTTATCCAACAGCTTTAACGCTAGCTTACCTGCATGATATCCAGCATCTATTTCTCCGATTGCTGAACACAGTATTATGCTATAAAAAACATACGAAAAAGCGGCAAGAGGGGAATGACCGTGTTCCACACAGATTTTAACTAGAGTTACTGCAAGCAGGGACAAAATTTCGGGTTTAGCAGCGTAAGCAGGAGAAACAAGGGACATCAGTATCCTTAAAGCCGCTATCTTGTAAGGGTCTGTCATTTCTGGGATATTGTCCAAATCCGTGAGCTCTGGCAACTCAACCACAAAACCCCCGTCACCTTCGTCATTTGACAAGGCAACACCCAGCATATCCAGCACTTCCATACCAGTATCAATGGCTTTTAACATCTGATTTTGAGCCATATAAAACTGGATTTGTAGCTCGTATACTTTCACTCTTTCGAGCAGGGTGCTAGCTTGTTGCAGAACAACTTCAGCAAGAGTAGCTGACTTTTCGTAATTGGTATTGAGATATTCTGCTTCTACCGCTTCTACATATAGTGCTAGAGTCAGATCGTAGTTACTCTGCCAACTGTTTTCTGCTAAGAGTTTTAACCCTACTCTTAATTGCATGACCGCAGCTTCATAAGCTGACGCTGCTTTGGCTTTTCGACCCGCTATTAAATTTAATTGAGCCAGCTTGTATTTTTCTTCTCGATCGGTAATGAATTCTACTCCGATATTTAGCTGATTAACTATATCAAAGACATTTTCTTCTAGTGCCTCTTGAGGTGTATTCTTTAATAGTAGTTGACCAATTTTTAGGTGCGTAGCTTTTTGCTCCTCAGAAGGAATCAGAGAATAAGCCGCTTGCTGCACGCGATCGTGCAAAAATTTGTAGGATACTTTGTAAGTATTAATTTCTGATTGGGTTCCTTGACCACTACCCATTACCAATGACTCATTACTATTGAAGAGTAAAGGAAGTTTAGAGGCACTTTCCCCGATGGGTAAAACTAGGGCTTCCTGAAGCCCATCCCATAAAGCAGATGCCGTTTCTGATATAGATTTTTCACTTACTATTGCTAAAATTTCTAAATTAAACCTGTTGCCAATACAAGCTGCTAACTTTAAAACTTTCTGGGTGTCTGGAGGCAGTTTTTGAATGTTCTTGGCTATGAGTTCGACGACATTATAATCTGCGATCGCAAGACTTTGAATTTGCCCCATATCCCACTGCCATCTGCCCATCCTGAAGTCAAATGTCAACAGTTTTTCTGCGTAAAGAGAGGTGAGCAGTTGAGTTGTAAAAAAGGGATTGCCTTGAGTTTTATTGTAAACTAACTCAGCTAATAACTTGCACTTTTTTATTTCATTGTTATTGTTTTTAGCAAGCAAACTTTCTTGCTCAATTCCTCCGTGTTGCTCGGAAAAACAAGTAACAGGGGGGACTGCTGACGAGCAGTTGTCACCCAAGGTGTCAGCAACTAATTGATTTACTGTACTAAGTGTCAACGGTTGGAGGACGATCTTATTTATTATTGCTCCGTATGAATAAATACTATCTAAAGTCTGCATTAAAGGATGAGTTGGGCTGACTTCGTTATCTCGATAGGCTCCAATCACCAATAAATATTGGCTATCTGGGTCAGTTAGCAGCACATGAATCAATTTCAAAGAAGCAGAATCTGCCCACTGTAAATCATCTAAAAATAAAACTAGCGGATGTGCTTTTTGGGTAAAAACATGAATGAATTGTTTAAAGGCAAGATTGAAACGGTTTTGTGATTCGCTGGCTCCTAATTTAGAAACTTCTGGTTGCTCACCAACGATCAATTCCAATTCGGGAATAACGTCAATTATAACTCTAGTATTTTTGCCTAAATCATTTAAAATCTTCTGTTTCCAAAAGTGGATTTTTTCCCGGCTTTCTGTTAATACTTGGCGAATTAGTTCTTCAAAAGCTTCTATTAAGGCTCCATAGGGAATATTCCGTTTAAATTGGTCAAACTTACCTGCGATAAAATAACCCCTTGCTCCGACAATGGGTTTGTGGATTTCATAAACTAAGCAAGATTTACCTATTCCTGAGTAACCGGAAACTAGCACGACCTCGGCTGTTCCAGCACTAACTCTATCAAAAGCATCCATTAGAGTGGCTACTTGTGTTTCTCGTCCGTACAGTTTTTGTGGGATGAGAAATTGACCGGACTTATCACGCTCACCCGGAATGAAGTTAGAATTTGTGCCAGTTTGTTGTAATTGATTTAGACATTGTTCTAGATCCGCTTTCAGACCATAACCACTTTGATATCTATCTTCAGCAGTTTTGGCTAATAATTTCATCACTATGTTACAAATTGCTTTGATAATCTTACCATTTTGAATTTTAGATGTGGGATTATCGCTCGTAAATTCTAGTCTGCTGTTTTGCTCTTTTGCCATAATTTCCCAGAGTGGGGTCGGCTGTTTCGCGATGTGGCAGTGAACTAATTCCATCGGCTCTGTAGCCTTAAATGGTAATTCACCGCACAGCATTTCATAGAATGTGATACCTAAAGAGTAGAAGTCTGTCCGATAGTCAATTGAGCGATTCATTCGCCCTGTTTGCTCTGGCGAGATATAGGCGATTGTGCCTTCTAGTAAAGTGGGATGGCTGAGTGCTTGGGTTTCTCTAGACAAGCGCGTGGCAATGCTAAAGTCAGTAATTTTTACTTCTAACGTAGCAGGAGTAATGATGATATTTGTCGGCTTAATATCTTTATGAATAATTTTGTTATCATGCAACTTACCCAGAGTATCTGCTAACTGAATTGCAATTTTTAAGAACTCTTTGAGTTCAAGTTTGCGACCATTCAAAAAGTTTTTGAGGGCTTCTCCTTTTGAATCTTCCAATATCAGTGCTAGACCATGATGATGATTTTCCAATCCATAGGGCTTGACAATACCTTCTAAATTGAGATGTCGGGAGATTTCATATTCATGTCTCAATTGCATAATCTCTTCGAGAGTAGGATATTCTGCGATCAGGGCTTTGATAATCACAGCAGTCTGATCTTCCCTCCTCTCTGCGCGATAAACTACTGTATTTAAACCTTCACTAATTTTTTCTATTAGTTTGTAATTTGCCTTGATATTCATAAATATTGTATCTCTGTTAACAGTATTTGATGCTGTGCGAAAGTAAATAGTGGGGGCAGTTTGGCTAAATATTGTTTTGTTTCTTTAATTAATATTGAAACTAGAAAAAAGTATTTTTTCGTTAAGTATCTTAAAAAAGTCTGAACTTTTGTAAAACATATTACCCTTTTTATCTAAGTTTTATATTTTTGATGATAACACATCCCCCAGCTAAGTAGATAGGCGCAAAACAATATAAATGGTCTGTGGGGCGGGTTTAGCCCGTAATCATCGCTAGGAGAGATTTTGCCCTTTTAAAACCCGCCCCGCCCACCTTCGTTTATAGCGGTTTTCAACCGTATGAGGTACAGTAACTACAACGAGTGAACCAATTTGTGAGAGATGTGAGAGCGATCGAGTCGAGTCCGTCCACAAGTGCTGACTCTCAGGTGTAATTACTTACGTGTACCAACCCAACGTAGATCTTCTTTGAGGTGAGACTCTTCTGCTTTTAATCGGATTTAAATTGGGAGAAAAAGGAGACAGGTAAATAACTCGCTTTTCCTACGGCTTCAATCCACCCTTCGGGGTACCCCAGCATATTTCTTATTAACGTAGGGTTGGAGCCATTGCTGAGAAATCAGGATCGCACGAGCAATCCCGGCAAGTGAAATACGTTCTAACAACAATCGATCAATTAGTTCTCGTGTCTCCTGCTCAATCACCTTATGAATGCGGATGTTCTACAAATGGCCGATCGCACTTAACACACTTAAACCGCTGTTTACTGTTGTGAATGCGACCGTTTTTGACTGTCTGGCAAGAAGAACAGTTAGGACAAAGAGGCATTGTCAGGGATATATTAGCAAGAACTACTGCTAATCTAGCATCATTACTTCTAGGAGACTACCGGAAAAACCTTGTCTTTTTCCTAATCGCTAGAAAATCACATCGGTGCTATGTGCTATTTTGTACATAGCACTGATGTATTATTACTTATTTAGCACTACTAAGGTAGTTTATAACTGCTCGATCGCACAATTAACTCACCTTGACTGGGGTCGCGGCTGAAAATAAAAGCTCCTTCTTGAGTTTCGCCGCTTGACAAAAAATCAATTTGCTGGTCGCCGGATTCCAAGACTTCGCCGTTGACGCGAAGTTCGGCAATAATTTGCACTAATTCGGCTGTTTCGCCTCCAGTGTTTGTCACTGTAAACGGTACGTAAAATTGGCCTTGAGTTTCGCGAATAGGCGTGTTCCGAGTGACAGAAATAATCGGAGGTTCCTGCTTTTTAGTCACCCAGTTGTAGAGTACGAGCCCGGTGAGGGTAAAAAGGATTAAGCAGGCGATCGCAAATGTCACCCATTCAGCAGGAGTTCTTTTTTTTTGCTGTTCATTATTACTTTCACTCATACCGCCAACCTCCCCGCCGCGCCGCCAATAGTCGCCGGCAATCCCAATACTAACGTATAGCTCAACCACATCGACCACGGGTCGTCAAAACTGAGTTTGTGGAAGAAAAACATCATAAATGCAGAAGCCACCAGCGACACTAAATACGCCATGACAGTTTCGCTGAGGGGACGCTGAAAAATCCCTTGCTGGTGCTGTCTTTTGGCTTGATAAGTAAAGCCTGCTACAAATACAATACCGTAAGAAATGAGCAGCGAAGCGGCGATAATTGCTAATTGCCAAGGCGGCGAAATCGCTGCCGCTAGCATGGGAATTTCGTCAGTTGGGGCGATACTGAAAGCAATGATAGTCGCGCCGATTAAAGTAGCGCCGATATCTGCTAAAGTTGGATTAATGGTAGGTTCCTTTTCGCTGTCTGAACTTTGATAGCGATCGCCACTCAAGAAACCCCTTGCTAGGGCCACTCCCAAGGCAAACGGCAGGCCTTCAAAGATGATTTTACCCAAAGTTTCTTGCAGCGGAGTCTCCGGCGTAATTTCCCTGAGCAAAAACAGGACAAAAGCCGCACAAACAATGCCGATAGCGATTGCTTCTACGCTATCGATTGCAGCTTCTAGCCAGCGGATGCCTTTAGTTTTGCGAAAACCTTCAGTGCGAGTCAGCAAGAAAACGGCGATACAAGTAGTTGCGATCGCGATCGACATTTCCGCTGGTGTAGTATACGAACCGATCCACCAAACCTCCATCGTATAAAGCAGCGGAATTCCGAATAAAAAGCCGCCCGATGCACCTCGAATGATGTCGTTTAATTCATTTGACCACTGATTTTTGCGTCTTTTTGATTTGTTCATTTTTTAGTGAAAACGCACCTCAAAAATTGGGCAAGTAAATATTTTTTTAAACCTGCTCAAATAGAATACCATATTTGTTGTATTCTTTCTCTAACTTGCGTCCAGTCGCTAGCGGTTAAAATTCCCAATCGACGATTGACCAAACGCTTTTCTATTGTGTTCACCTTATGCAGCCGAACCACTGACGAACGCAACAAACCTGCCTGCTCCCATTCTACAATCTCAACATCAAAAACAGTCCTAGTTGTTTGACTTGTCACTCGTGCAACAACAATATCTTCATCTCCTGCATCCAAAAGTACCAGAACAGGACGGAGTTTTGATGTTGTTACATCGGCAAAAGGTAGTGCCAGTAAGAGAACTTCTCCTGATTGATAATTTGGCATATTTCAAATATTGTCGTAGATAGCATCTTCCTCGCTGTAGCCAGCCAATAACTGCTCAGCAGCAAGGATCTGCCAAGCAGCGTTTTCCTCTTCTGTGTCAGTTGGTTCTTGCACCAGAACAATAACTCTGACTTCTTGGTTAGCTGCCAAGTATTTTAAGAGGGTATCGGGAAATTCTATTTTCCCTTCATCTGTGACTTTTGCTGGAAACTCGTATGCTTTCATAATTTTTAGGTCGATTTTTTTACAACATTATTCAGTTTGTGATTTACTTTCTAATTCCTTGAGTTATAAAAAAACTCCCACGATCATAAATCTCTTTGCCAAATCTTGACCGTACTCTCATCACTGCCACTAACTAGAGTCTGCCCATCAGCGCTAAAAGCCACAGAGTAAACTCCCCATGAATGCCCCAAGAGACTGCAAATTTTCTCTCTAGCCTCAAGATTCCAAAGTTCGATAGTTCCGGGTTCGTTACTATCATCTTCGGTGTCAGAATCCCACCCACCAGTTGCGATAATTTTGCCATCCGGGCTAAAAGCTAAGCAGAAGTCCCCCATTGAATTTTCCGCAAGAGTATAGATTTCTATTCCCGTGTAGAGATTCCACAGCTTAATAGTTCCCACACAGTGCAAAGTCGCAAAAGTTTCTCCATCGGGGCTAACAGCGATGGCATAAACAGAGTCCATACCCTCCTGCCAATTCTTTGTCCAGATTTCATCTCCAGTGGTTAAATTAAAAGCTACTGCACTTAGAGAAACATAATCATCTGCACTGCTACTAAGTAGAATCTTTCCGTCAGGGCTGAATAAAATCTCCAAACTATAAAATACTTCTACTTGCCACTTTAAAGTCCGAATTTCTTCCCCATTGCTAAAGTTCCAAAGTTTGATAGTTGCGTCTTCACTGGCACTTGCCAGAGTCTTCCCGTCGGGGCTGATAACTACAGAAGTAATTATGTCTGAATGTCCGGTGATGGTGTAAATTTCCTCTTTAGTGCTGAGATTCCAAACCTTGATAGTTGTGTCTTTACTGCCACTAGCAAGAGTTTGTCCGTCAGGGCTGATGGCAATGGATGTAACTCCATGTGAATGTCCTGCTAAATTAGTAATTTCTTGCCCAGTCTTGAGATTCCACAGTTTAATTGTGCTGTCAGCACTTCCGCTAACTACAGTCTGTCCGTCTGGAGTGATGACAACAGAAGTTACCGAACATGAATGTCCATGAAGGGTGTGTACGCATTGCCAGTTAGTTTGAAGCATTTGATATTACTCCTAGCATTCATCCAGCAACCACATTTTTACTGATTGTTTTCAATGCCATTAAAGTGCAAGCTGAATCTCGGAAGATTCTCCTAAAGCTTCGTTGACAACAATCAGTTTTCCTTGACTATCTGCCCCTAATTGTTGATTGGCATTTAGTAATTCAATTCCATAAATAGTACCGTCTGGGGCAATATCCACATTCATTCGATCGCTAACCTGGATAGTGTTTACCTGTGCGGTTTTTTCTGGCAGGTATATATAAGCTACGTTGTATCTCGGATCGTAAGTCAGTTTCACGGGAACCTCCTGCTAAAAAAAAATTGACAATTACAGCGATCATGATCCAGTCTTCGCCTTCTGACGCTGCGATCGCCTCTACTTTCTTCATAGCATAAACTTTTCCCTGCCACTCAGCATTGAAGGAAAAGTTACGCCTAAATCCGGTTCTGCCCAATTGAGCCGGAAAAGTTGTGCCACTTTCTACCGTAGCAATTAATTCTGCCTCAGTTGCACCTCGCTTAATCAATCGTGCTTGAGCATGGGATGTAATCTAACGCTCACGTTGCGATTACCTCCTTTTTACCTCTTTATTTTTAAACTAACTTAATTCACAACACGCGCACATAAGCATCAAAATAAAGGCATGAGTGTCCAACAACAACCTCATTCCTTGTACTCCTTAAACTCTTCTAGCGGTTCGTCAAAATCATCGGACATCCAAACCATTCCTTTGGCACTTCCTGCTTGCCGATAGGGTTTAGCTTGTTTGGGTATTCCTACCAATTTTACAACAGGCTGGTTATCTTGAGTAATCGCCACTTCTTCACCTCTCCTCGCCGCTTCGATTAATTCCAGAAGCTTTTCTTTGGTTTCAATAATGTCTACTTGATACATAATTCGTGCCTCCTTACTATCAATTTATAACATCACCATTCTAACTCAATTAAACAAATCCTCTTCCTCCAAATCAACCGACTGCAACTGAGCGGGAGTAGCCGGAATCGCTGCAATAATTGCATCGATTACCTTCGCCACCGGAATAATCTCCATCCCCAACTCCGGCACCGGTTGATTCTTAGGAATAATCGCCCTTTTGAAACCCAATTTCGCCGCTTCCCTCAGCCGCAATTCTAATTGGGAAACGGGCCGCACCTGTCCCCCCAAACCCACTTCTCCGAGCAAAACAGTGCGCGCATCGATTACCCGATCGCGAAAACTGGCCACAACGGCGATCGCAACTGACAAATCCGCCGCCGGTTCGTCCACCTTCAACCCGCCCACCGTCGCCAAAATCACATCTAATTTAGATAAAGGAATCCCCACCCTTTTCTCCAAAACAGCTAAAATTTGCTGCAATCTAGCATTGTCCACACCAGTAGTAGTGCGGCGCGGCGAACCGAAACTTGCAGGGCTCACTAACGCCTGAATTTCTACTAAAATCGGTCGAGTTCCTTCGCAAGTAACAGTCGTCGAAGTACCCGGAGAAAATTCATCTCTATTCCCTAAAAACAACTCCGACGGATTATCTACTTCTCGCAAACCGTGTGCTACCATTTCAAAAACACCCATTTCGTGAGTCGCGCCGAAACGGTTTTTCATCGATCGCAAAAGTCGGTGAGAAGCAAAGCGATCGCCCTCAAAATAAAGTACAGTATCTACCAAATGTTCCAAAACCCTCGGCCCCGCCAAAGCTCCATCTTTAGTAACGTGACCGACAATAAATAAAGTAATATTTTCCCTTTTCGCAACCTGCATCAAAGCCGAAGTACATTCCCGCACCTGAGCCACCGAACCCGGAGCCGATGTTAAACTAGCAAAATAAATAGTTTGGATGCTGTCAATCACCGCCACATTCGGTTTCAGCGCTTCCAACTCCCGCAAAACAACTTCTAAATCCGTCTCTGGAAGCAAATAGAAATTCTCCGCTGAATTGTCCTCGGAATCCTTTTTAGCTTCTCCGTTGCTGCCAGATTTATGCCCGCCGTTGCTTGACAATTCAACCGGATTAGCCACGCCCAAACGCTGCGATCGCAACTTCACCTGCTGGCCGGACTCCTCCGCACTGACATACAGTATCCGATCCTTGCGCGCCAACATATTCGCCACCTGCAACAGCAGCGTCGATTTCCCGATACCCGGTTCCCCGCCAATCAACACCAGCGAGCCCGGAACAATCCCGCCTCCCAAAACTCGATCGAGCTCCCCGTAACCCGAAGGCCAGCGAGACTGAGTTTGGTCAGCAATCTGCGATAATCTGAAAGATACCCTTGCTTGACCCTTCGACTTATCAGGAGGCGAACCGCCCACTGTCTTAGTTGTCACCCCTGTTAAACCAGCCCGCGGCACACCAGCAGTAGGTTTTTCTACCTGCTCGTCAAAAGAATCCCACTTCTGACAGCTAGGACACCTGCCAAAATATTGTGGTGAATCATACCCGCATTCCCGACAAATATATTGTATTCGAGGCTTAGGCATTGTTTACTATGATAAATAGTCACCCTAACATTTAGAAAAGTCTGAGTTAAAGCAATTATCAAGCTTTCAGACCGCTCCCCACACATGATTCAATTTGTGTCTTCTATGATAGGGTACAAAAAATTAACATTATCTGAAATGTAACTTAAGGAGTGCTCGGTAACTTGGAAAACCATAAAGAAAAAATTCTGGTAGTCGATGACGAAGCCAGTATCCGCCGCATTCTGGAGACTCGCCTTTCCATGATTGGCTACGATGTCGTCACCGCTGCTGACGGCGAAGAAGCTCTCGAAACATTTCGCAACACCGAACCCGACTTAGTGGTTTTGGACGTGATGATGCCAAAGCTAGACGGTTACGGCGTCTGTCAGGAGTTGCGCAAAGAGTCAGACGTACCCATCATCATGCTAACCGCTTTGGGAGACGTAGCCGATCGCATCACCGGTTTAGAATTGGGCGCCGACGATTACGTCGTCAAACCTTTCTCTCCCAAAGAACTCGAAGCCCGCATCCGTTCGGTACTGCGGAGGGTTGACAAAAACGGCGCATCGGGAATTCCCAGTTCCGGAGTCATCCACGTCACCAATATTAGGATTGACACCAACAAGCGCCAAGTTTACAAAGGCGACGAACGAATTCGCCTCACGGGCATGGAATTCAGCTTGTTAGAACTGCTTGTCAGCCGTTCTGGAGAGCCTTTTTCGCGATCGGAAATTTTGCAGGAAGTGTGGGGATACACGCCAGAACGCCACGTAGACACGCGCGTAGTGGACGTTCACATCTCGCGGCTTAGGGCAAAGTTGGAAGACGACCCCAGCAATCCCGAATTAATTCTCACCGCCCGCGGCACCGGCTATCTGTTCCAGCGAATTGTCGAAATAGGAGAAGTAGGATAAAGTCAGTTGGCAGTTGGCAGTTGGCAATTGGCATTAGTTAAATTACCAACTACCAATTACCAATGACTAATGACTAATGATTACTGACTGATGACTAATGACTAAATCTGATCCCAATAAAGTTTTGCGGCAATTGCCCTTAGTTGCAGGAGGGTTAGCAGGTACGCTGCTAATGGTAAACCGCTTGCTGACAGAGCAAATTACAGATTCTCAAGCTCGATCGGACGCTTTAGGAGTAATTATCAGCGCTCTGCTGATTTTAACAGGTTTGCTGTGGCAGCAGGTGCAAGCGCGATCGCCGGATTCCGTAAAACTTATCGGCGAAGAAGGTTTTGAATTTGCGCCGGATTTGCCGGAGGCGGTAAAAATAGAATTAGCCTGGGCGTCGCGTTTGCTGTTGACAAATACCGCCACAAGGTCGATCGTAATTGTGTATCAGGGAAAAGTCCTATTGCGGCGCGGCATTTTAGGCATCAATCCCGAAGTTAAACCAGGGCCGATATTGCAGCGAGTCCTCGACAAAAATAAACCAGTTTATTTAGTAAATCTCAATATTTATCCTGGTAGAATAGAATTTGACTATTTGCCAGAAAATACTCAAGGAGTTATCTGTCAGCCGATCGGCACTCAAGGCGTTTTAATCTTAGGTGCTAACGCGCCCCGCAGCTACACAAAACAAGATGAAAACTGGGTTGAAGGGATTGCCGACAAACTAGAAAATACCATGAATCGATTTGAGATTTGAGATTTGAGATTTGGGGGTGCGCATTGCGCACCTTACTCCTCAACAACACTCTCCGGGTGCGCTAGGCGCACCTTACTAGCTCACAAATCGCAACTCAAAACTCAAAACTACTAGCGAGCCCAATCAGTACCGCGCCACAAAGTAAAAAACAAAACACTAGAAATCAGCGCGCCCAGCAGCCACTTAACAGCATTTTTAAATAACCCCAAGCGCTGGCCTGACTGAACAGCAGCGCTTTGCGTCTGTAACCGTTCCTTAGCCGGAGTAATTCTCGAAAGAATTTGCTCCTTCAATTGCTGTGGGTTTTGCGCATCCGTTTGTACCCCCAAACGGGTAAGTTCCCCCGCCAAATTCCTTAAATCTTCAGGAGTACCCTTATTCAGCCGTTCTTCCACCTGCTGCAACT
This sequence comes from Microcoleus asticus IPMA8, assembly GCF_013179805.1. Taxonomy (GTDB): domain Bacteria; phylum Cyanobacteriota; class Cyanobacteriia; order Cyanobacteriales; family Microcoleaceae; genus Microcoleus; species Microcoleus asticus. The sequence goes on from NZ_SRRZ01000002.1 coordinate 66,576, forward strand.
GAGCTAATTGTTGGTTTGCTTGAGTAGTAATTTGCTGGTTGTTTTGGTTGTTGACGTAGATAGTACCAAAAATTCCCAAAGGCAGCATTAACAGAAAAACCAGACCTAGCAGCAGACAAACCCAAGACAAAACCTTCAAAAAAAGGTCTTCCAAACCTCTGCGGTCGTACCCTTCTCCAAAAAATATCAGCGCCATTGCCAGTAAAGGAACTGGCACCCGTTCCACTACAGCCCCAATCGTCTGCAATTCCCAGACGCGATTGCCAAAATTTGCTGGTATAAGAACTGCAATCGTATCTAATACAGACAGAATTAATAGACCGTAGCCAATCCAACGCAGCCTGTAGATAGAAAAACCTTGTTCGCCTTGTACGTCATTCATAAAATAATCAGAGTTGTTGTTAAGAAAAATCTCTCTTGACCCCGCCCAAAAACGGATACCGTGCCACGTACTCTTCTCGTGGAAAGTCAAAAATTTTAGACTCTTGTTCAAGCTTCCAAATTCACCTGTGGAGTAAATCTAAAATCTAAAAGCTAAAATCTAAAATCGACTGACTCGACTCAAGGCTCGGGAAATCGCGGCTGCCACCATTCATACCAAGAAACCCAAGCATTCTCTAGAATTTTTTTTGCATCTTCTGGAGTTGTTTTATCCAAAGGCACAGACATCTGAGTCCACAAACAGCGCCGGTCTTGAATATTTCCCCGACCCAACAACCAAAACAGAATGCGGTTCGGGTTCCAATCGCGAGTATTTCGATTATATCTAAACTGTTGGGAAGTGACTGTAGCACCGCCACTAGGATTGATACACGAACTCAAATACAGTCGATTTTGCTGTTGCAAAATTCCGTGAAACCCCGCGCCTTGAGTGTTTACTAATGCTAGTTTAGCAGGAGACGACTTGAGAACAGTATGTCCTTTCATCATACCTTCCACATCCCCAATGGTGTTTACCGCATAGCGCATCTCTATTTCTAGAGCCATGCTATTTTTTTGATATTCATATTTCCTGGCAGCTTTGAATTCTGAATTGTCGCTAAGTTTCAGCGGCGCGCTCTTTTGCATTTTCCAATCTGCTAGAGGCACCGATTCTGGAAACTCAAACGGGGTTGCCAGAGTGTTGCCGGCAGATGGATAGAAAACTAATTTTCCGGCAACCAACAAAACCGCTCCCAAAGTAATAGCCAACAGGGAAAGCCTAACTGGTTTCCAAGAGGTAATAGCCATTAGCAATTCTGTTCTTCCTTATTTTGGGGTTGATCTTTCAAAATAGCAAACCAGCAGAATAACCCGAAAATAGATACAGCAATCATCGAAAAGATTACCGAACCATTTCCTTCGTGCCAGTATTTAAATGCTGCGGGTTGAGATAGCGATACCAGGACTGCCATGAGAGCAACTCGCGCTGCATTCACTACAAATGCAATAATTATTGCCACGAGTGGCAGTACAATTTTCTGACCAACTGTTGTAGGAAACATCAGCAAGAAAACCAGAGCCATCCCTAACAATTGTAGCATCGCATTTACCCCCGAACAGCCGTGATACACTTCTACACTGCCTTTTTCCAGGATTAGAAAAACCCCTTTCCGCACAACTTCAAATCCTAGATAGTGCAGGATGAAAGCTGAAAATTTAGCAGTTAATTTGGCGACATCAACGAATACTCCTATCAACCCGGGAGGAATCGCTGTATAGCCAAGAATTAGAAGTTCCTGCCAATATTGTTTCAGTCCTTTTGTTCCCGAAGCCAGCAATGCGAGACTGATTCCAGACAAAAAAGGCGTTGCTCTGATAAAAAAGTCGTATCCCGATATCGACGAACTTTTGAGCAATATTAAAGCAATTAACGATGACCCAAAGAAGCTGGCGAAAATTCCGCTTTCAAAAGTTAAGGATTCGTGCCTTTCCCAAATGAGAAATGCTACGACTCCCCAAAACAGTAACATTGTACCGAACAGGTCAGTGTCGTTGGTTCTGGAAGTCAGAGTTAGGTGTAAGACTATCAAACCGGAGGCGATGCCTAACAGCCAGTATTTAGGTTCTTGGATGTGCTTGAGCGAGTTTATTTCGGTCATTGCTGCTTTTTGTTTTTACTAAAAGCTTCTAAAATGCTTTCTCAATCTGGTAACTCTATACAAATTATCCGCCACAAACACTTGAATTTATGCCTTTGGGATGATTGTTAAGTAAATCTTCACAAAAATTGACAAAAGTGTATTTTTGTGATAATTACTTCCACCTAATTAAATCTGAAGTTAGGCGCTCATACCAAAGCAAGCGGGTTTTTTTACTCTGACCGATCGCACTCCACCAAAGATTTTCCTCCGTCAAACCCAGTTTCTGCGCCAGGAGTTTAAATGTAAAGCTTGAAGGCAAGACAAAAACCTTTCTGGACGCACTCTTGAGCTTGAAAACCGGGTTTTTACCCGTTCCGGTTTCTCGCGGCCAGTGCGTCCAGGAGTAAATTAATTAGAGTAGACTTTCCGGTAGTAAGTTTGATATTCCTCGGAAAGCAGGGGTTCCCACCACTCGCGATTGGCTAAGTACCATTCCACAGTTTGTCGCAAACCTTCTTCAACTGTTACTGAGGGAGTCCAACCTAACTCTGTTTTAATTTTGCTGGCATCAATAGCATAACGCCGATCGTGCCCGGCTCTGTCTTTGACAAATGCGATCAATTGTTCGCAAGGACGGGCGGGCAAATCCTCAGCTAATTCGTCCATTAGCTGGCACAGCATTTTTACTAAATCGAGATTTTTTACCTCGTTGTTGCCGCCAACATTGTAGGTTTCCCCAGGTTGGCCGCGGTGGATAACGACATCTAAAGCGCGGCAGTGGTCGAGAACATAGAGCCAATCTCGCACGTTTTGACCGTCGCCGTAAACTGGCAGCGGTTTGCCCAATAGCATATTGATGCACATTAATGGAATGAGCTTTTCTGGGAAGTGATAGGGGCCGTAATTGTTGGAACAGTTGGTGATAATTGTCGGGACGCCGTAGGTGTGGAAATAGGCGCGGGCGAGGTGGTCGCTGCCAGCTTTGGAGGCTGAGTAGGGACTGTTAGGCGAGTAGGCAGTTGTTTCTGTGAAGGCTGGGTCATCGGGGCCGAGACTGCCGTAAACTTCGTCGGTAGAAACGTGGAGAAAGCGCATTTGTGCTTTGAGAGAGGGCTCATCAATTGCTTCAAAATGCTTGCGGAAGGCTTCTAAAAGCGTGAAGGTTCCGACAACGTTTGTTTGAACAAAGGCTGCGGGCCCGATAATTGACCTGTCAACGTGGGATTCTGCGGCAAAGTGGGCAACTGTGGTGATGTTTTCTTCTTTGAGCAAGGTATCGACTAGGCTACGATCGCAAATATCCCCCTGCACAAACCGAAAATTTTCTCCTCCTTCCAAAGTTGCCAGGGTTTGTCTGTTTCCGGCGTAGGTTAAAGCGTCGAGCACGACTACTCGATCGCCCGGATAACTGCTGCACCAGTGATGCACAAAATTCGAGCCGATAAATCCAGCCCCGCCCGTCACCAACAATCGGCGAGGGGCTCGCTCAATGCCTTGATTCCCGCTGTCTGTCATAAAAATAAGAGTTTTTCCAATAACTAAGCCTTTTCAAAAGTAGCCTTAAAAGTAGTTTGTCACCAAGTGTTTGCCAGTCTGTAACTAAATTTTCTACTGTCTCACCTCAGATGTTCTAATTTGGGCGCGATCGCGCATATTGGTTCACAATACTTTAACTTCTTCGGTTCTTTTACTCAAAACGCTTACAGAGCAACCATTGCAGATTTTTAAGCTGGCAATTTTAAATTTGAATTGCGTCAGGCTATAGTTGAGATTTGCGATCGATCCGCGATTTGGAAGGCGCGCAGAGTTGATACATTTGTAAAGAGCTGTTACCATTAATTTTTTAATTATCCTTTACAATCTCCAGAACACCATGAAGAAGTTTCAAGTGTTAGCTGGCATTGCTTCCGTCGTCGCGATCGCAAGCAGCATCGCCATCGGTGACGCCGCATCTGCTTACCCCTGTTCCTACAGCAAATCTGGGGCGACTAAATCAGGTCCTGCGACAACGCTCCTAGGTTCCGGCGGCTCGGAGCGAATGAATCCGTGGAAATCCTACAAAACAGGAGTTCTCGGTTTCCTAGGTTTGGCTGGAGTTTTGGGTGGCGGTGCGGCCTACATGAGCTACCGTGCCGGCAAGCACGCCTCTGCTGCTTGCGCTGCGATGACCGATAATTTTGAAGTTTTTGAAGAGCCGATCGATCCGATCGCAGATGCAGGTGTTTCTGAATACCTGGAAGTTCCGGCGTTGCTCGATTTGGCGGCGGCTGGTGCATCTGCTGACTCAGCAGATGCGGTTGCAGCCGTTCGCGAACACCCAGAAGCTCCAGGCGGCGAGCTGGATTTGCCAGTTTCGCCAGTTGCCGAGTTGAGTTCTGAAATTGCGATCGAACAAGTCCAAAACGCGATCGTCAAATAGTTATTTCAAACCAAAGTATTCGCTCAAAAAACCTCCAATCTTGCAAGATTGGAGGTTTTTTGATGTAAAATTATCTACCCCTACAATTTCCTGTCAGTGCGATCGCGAAGCACTGCAAACAATTGACAAATGAATCGATCGCAAACAATATCATATTCCGGCAAAGCAAAGGAACGCCGAATTAATATCAATTTTAAAAAGTCTTGCTACAATTATCAAATTTTTACCAATTATTATTAAAAATCGCAGATACCCGTCAGGAAACGGCACTGCTGTTTCCCTACTGTATTCGATCCGATTGAAAACTGCTATAAAATTAGATGACTCAAAGCGAGACAGTACGCTGCGGAGGCGATCGCCAGAAATACTCTTCATATCAATCTGAGGGTAGACGGCAAAAGTTTAAATCCCCTGCTACGGTGGGAAATATAGCCCTACAGATTACAACTATAGGTTATGAATGCTTGGCGCGATCGATTCAATCAATTTACAGGTAAAACTCGACTGGCAGTTTGCCGGGTGTTCGTTCACCTAACAGGCGAAGAAGTTGCACCGCTGTTAGGAGTTCTCAACCGCACCGCCAGACAAGCAATTGATGCCGATGGCGACCTAGCAGTTTTAGGAGAAGGTCTTGTAGAAATTTGCAATCACCTGTTGCAGTACGACAGCTACTGGCAAGCAGCAGCCAATGAAGGCGATGTTTTTTGGAATGAAGGCGAAGCCGGCGATTATGTGGATGAACTTTTCACTGATTCAGCCGAGCGCTATCTCAGCGAGCCTCAATACAGCACATCTGTTTACGATAAAAATGCCCCCTTGTCTTTGCCGGTAACTAGAAATGTCGTAGTGATGCTGACAGTTGCTTATGAAGGCGAAATTCCTGCCCTAGAAACTGACCTGGCTGACATCAGCGCGCTGAAAGTCGGTTTAAAAGCAATGATTAATTTAAATTACCAGCACAGGCTCCGAGCTGTGCAAGTTCACTTTTCTCCCGCACAGTTGGGTGACGAACTTACCAACGACCAAGTGTTAGTCAATTTCCCCGAACTCATTCCCCTTTAAAAACTAGAAAAACCCCAACGATCGAAGCGGCGAAGAGAATTCGCTCCGACAAAAACGATGTCCACCCCAAGCGGACGATCGGCAAAGAGGGAAAATAACACAGGTTTGTAGTGAGGAGGGAATTCCTCAAGCTGGGAATAAATAAGAAATCAAGTCCTGACTGCAAGCTGGATTAGCGATAGAATGTAAATCGAGTCGTTGATAATTACCAATTACCTTGATTCAGGACACGCAATTCACAGAACCCGGGCTAGAAGTTGTTTGCTTCTTCCTTTTTCCTTACTAATTACCAATAACTATTTATGATGCTGCGAAAACTGACAATTTATTTAATGGCTTTAACTTTGTTATGGACGGCAACCGCCTGCGGTTCTCCTACCCCACAACCTCCTGCCAATCCTGCTCCAAATAGTAATGTTAACACGGTGCGTCCTGCTGCTGCCAACAATAACTTGGCTCAAGGTCAATATCCCGTACAGCAAGCTACCTACGACGATGCGAATGGTGAATACAGTTTGATGTTGCTGAATACTCCCGCCGGCAGTCCGCCAGTTTACCGCACTACGGATTTGCAAATGGCTCGCTTAACGGATGAAGAAATATCGGCAGGCAAGAAAAGTTATCTAAATGTGAATAACAATCAAGCGGTTTTGCATTTGACAGAAGATTTTAAAATTGAGTACGTTCACAACGTGACTGAAACTGTCAATAACCCTCAAACCGGTCAGCCCCAAACCGTAGTAGTGAGACAGCAATCTGGCTTCTGGGCGCCGTTTGCTGGGGCTATAGCCGGTCAGGCGATCGGCAGTTTGTTATTTAGACCGCAATATTATATGCCGCCAGTCTATCAGCCGGGAATTATGACAGGATATGGCGGCTATGGCAATACTTACAGCCAAGCTGTTAACCAATATCAAACTCGCTACCGAACTCCGCCTCCTGAGGTGAGAAACCGTCAAGTTTTAAGGACTACCGGCCGCCTGCGATCGCCCACATCTAACCAGCCAGTAAGACCCTCAGTACGTCCAAATGCCAATAATAGATCGACCGGTTCGGGTTACGGCGGCAGCACTTTGAGGCGATCGCCCAACTTAACTTCCCCGCAGCAAAGGCGGAGTCCGAGTTTTGGTAGCGGCAGGAGTTCCCGTCAACCGAGCCGGAGTGGCTCTTTCGGGAGTGGCAGAAGGCGCTGAGTTAAAGATTGCAAAAATCAGCAACTGAGATCGGTAAAAGTTGATTTTATATCTCCTCTCGATGCCACGCCGTCGCAGGTATTGAGAGTGAGAACTTTGGAATAGTTGATTTAGCCTTCTCTGTTTCCCCCAGACGAAAAAAATATGTGATTTAATTTCTACATTGGTATGTAGGTGACAATATGTCTTCTTCACAACCCCCGTCAGGGGAAAGAAACCCTCTAGGATTGGATGAATTGATTGCTATCTTGGTTGCCTTCGGCACGATGGGAGCAATTTTATTTTGGGTAACAGGTAAAAATCCCGATCGATTGAATGCCAGAAATTGGCAATTTCCAGCCGTTTTTTCTCAACCTGCTGTTACGCCCGCGAGCCCGGGAATATTAACGCCTGCGCCGCCCAATTCGGATTTGCGATCTCCCGCTACAAGCCTGGTTCCCTCAGAACCGGATGTCGCACCTGTGGCACCTTTAGGGCCGATTTTACCGGCAACTCCTCCGGTGGGGGCGATCGTCGTTGTTCCTCCCAAGCCAATTGTGCGATCGACTCCCGCTCCAGCAATTACCAAACCGAAAGCGGCTAAACCCAAAGTTGGGCCCGTTATATTATCCGATGTTCCAGACAAATATTGGGCGCGTCCGTTCATTGTAGCTTTAGTCGATCGGAAAATCTTTGCTGATTCCACCGACAGCAAATTTCGTCCCGACGAACCGATGACGCGAGCCGAATTAGCGCGATTAATTCAGCGAATGTCCGACGACAAAGAGCCGATCCGAAAACCGATTGATTTTAAAGACGTAAAAGACAAGAGTCCGGTCGCTCCTGCGATCGACCACACTGTCAAAACTGGATATCTTAAAGGATACCCAAACAATGAGTTCCGTCCCGAAAAACAGATTCCGCGTGTCGAAGTAATCGCAGCTTTAGCAAGCGGTTTGAGCCTGAAACCATCAACAAAAGCAACCAAAACTTTACAAGTTTATACAGACAGGGCAAAAGTGCCGAAATGGGCAGTTAACAAAGTAGCATCAGCCACAGAAGCTGGTATTGTTGTCAACCACCCGAAGCGCACACTTTTGCAGCCGAATAGAATAGCAACTCGCGCTGAAGTAGCAGCCATGATTTACCAAGCTATGGCCAAAAAAGGTCAAGTACCTGCTAAGTCTTCTGAGTATGTTGTGAAGCCTTTAAAGTTGTCCAAATAGTATTTTAGGGGCGTTGCTCATAGGCCGCCCCAAAATAACATTTAATCGCTATTGTTTGCAGTCAAGACTCCAGCCCTTACTGCGAAGCAGCTAAATTAATCTTGAAACACCATAATGCTGCCCGAATAGCAAGCTACCCAAACCTGATTAGTTTCCGGATCGTAAGTAATTCCGATCGGACTTGAATTAACATTCACTTTTTGCAGCACTTTCATATCGCTCGTCCTAACTTTGCTAACAGTATTCGAGAAATAGTTGACCACATAAAGTAGTTTTCCATCATCAGAAATCGTCATGCTGCGAGGCGCTTTTCCCGTCCTAACTTTTTTCGCCACTTCACCCGTTTTTAGGTCAATTTTTGCCACATTTCCTTCACCGTTCAAAGTCGCATAAAGATAATTTCCCTTGGGGTCGATCGTCAAATGACGCGGCGCATTGCCAATATTTCTCAGCCATTCTACCGAAAAGTCTATGAGATTCACTTTGGCAATATCGGAAGAACCCATGACGGCAACATAGGCATTTTTTGAGTCGGGAGTGACAACAATACCCCGAGGATATGCACCCAGTTTTACCCGCTCAACTTCGAGATTTGTATTGATATCAACTACGCTCAAATCCCAACTGCACCAATTGCTCGCGAGCGCGAAGCGATTGTCAGGTGAAACAGCATTGAATTTCGGAACTGCACCTACAGGAATTACCTTTTCTATTTTCAAAGTTTGGGTATTGATGCGGTACAGGAAACTTTGGTCGTGTTTTGCCGCTGGAGAACACCTGTCGCTGCCGGGATTCCTAAACCCCGAACCGTACATTTTGTAGTTGGAGACGTAGCCATATTTGCCATCGGTTGAAAAAGCCGCTTCTACGGGAGAGCCTTGATAATTGCCTTTGAATTTAGAAAAGCCGAACTTCGACAAGTTTACTGTATCGGGAATAGTCTTGACTAAATTAAAGTTCCTGTCGTAAACTGTGATTGTGTGGCGGTACATCATGTTTTGAGCAAAAAACAAGCCATCTCCCGAATAAACTATTGATTTGGGCGAGATGTTGCCGTAAATTGTTTTTTTCAAGGTCATTTTTCCTTGAATGTTGTCGGGAGGATTTATTAGCCTTTGGGGTTGTGATTCACTTTCTGGTTTCTCCTCGGGATTTTCTGTTTTAAATGGTGGTAAAAATGGTTCTTGAAATAGAGGTTCTTGAGGCTGATTGTTAGTTGTATCTTCGGATTGGTTTGTGTTTTCTGTTGCGCTAGGAGATGGCGAAGGTCGATCGACATTTGGCGATTGTTTTTCCGCAGCATCAATGCTGGCGCTTTCCGGCTTACCTTTCAGCACTGACAAGGTTTTAGGGCCGACTATTCCGTCTACTTTCAAGTTGTTGTCTGCTTGGAACTTTTTCACAGCAGCCCGGGTAATAGAACCGTAAAATCCTGTAGTCTTACCGCTAAAATATCCTGCTGCTTGCAGAGTTTTCTGGAGTTGGGCTACTTCTGGGCCTGAATCGCCTTTTTTGATGGCGAGTGCGGGATTGACTAAATTTAAAATTGTGAGAGCGAGCGTAAAGAAAAGTAAAGAAGTATAGGCTAAATTCAAGTGCTTTTTTGAGTTGGTCGATCGAGTTTGACCCGCAGCCGTTTCCCAAGTTTCAGCTAAATGTAGGTAGGCCAGTCCGTCCATAGTTTTTACCGGGTATTTTTGGTGCTATGATACACCAGTTAATACCCTTTTAGATTTGAGATTTTAGATTTGAGATTGGGAATGACTGATGCAATATGGGTTTGCAGCTTGCCTGCAGTTGCATTCTTTTTTTAAACTTGTATAACATTGATTAAAAGAAAAATCTTATTATAATCAAACTTAGGGTAAAATATCCGAGCAGCTTTTAGAGCAGTTTTTAAGCGTGCAAGCAAGTAGGAGCGATCGACAATGTGGAGTAGGGAACAAACAACCGCAGAATCAACGACAAAAGAATCCCGCCAGACGGTGCTGGGGGACGGTGACGGGGGACTTTGCCAGCGGGCTTGGGTAGAAATGGATTTAGCAGCTTTAACTCACAATGTAAAAGAGCTTAAAAATCTCTTATCTCCCCACACAGAACTGATGGCAGTTGTGAAAGCGGATGCTTACGGACACGGTGCTGTTGCAGTCAGTCAAATAGCATTGCAAGCAGGTGCTAGTTGGCTGGGAGTGGCAACAATTCCCGAAGGCATAGAATTGCGAGAAGCTGGGATAGAAGCGCCGATTTTGCTGTTAGGGGCAACCCATACAGCGGAACAGGTAAAGGCGATCGCCCAATGGCACTTGCAGCCCACTATTTGTACTGCCAAACAAGCCCTAATTTTTTCGGAAGTTCTCGCCGATCTCAACCAATCTTTGCCAGTTCACGCTAAGTTAGATACGGGAATGTCTCGCTTGGGTACGCCCTGGCAAGAAGCAACAGAATTTGTACAATTAGTCAAGCGCTTGCCCAATTTAAAATTAGCCAGCATATACTCTCACTTGGCGACAGCAGACAGTCCCGATCCCGCAGTTATGATAGAGCAGCACCAGCGGTTTAAACGGGCGATCGAGCAAATTAAAATAGCAGGAATTAACCCCCCTCGCCTGCACTTGGCAAACTCTGCTGCTGCCCTAGCTGACCGCGATTTGCACTACGATTTAGTGCGAGTCGGTTTAGCTACCTACGGTCTTTATCCAGCTCCTCACTTGCAGTCGATCGCCAATTTGAAGCCCGCCATGCAGGTAAAAGCTAGAGTAACGGAGGTAAAAACAATTGAAGCAGGAACCGGCGTCAGTTACGGCTATCAATTTATAGCTCAGCGTCAGACACAAATTGCCGTAATTGGTATCGGCTATGCAGATGGTATTCCGCGCAATCTTTCTAATAAAATGCAGGTTTTAGTCAGGGGTCAATTCGTGCAGCAAGTGGGAGCCGTGACGATGGATCAATTAATGCTGGATGTAACTGATATTCCCGATTTAGAAGTCGGTGAAGTGGTGACTCTATTGGGCAAAAATGGGGGAAATCAAATTACTGCTGACGATTGGGCCGCGACTTTAGGAACTATTTCGTGGGAAATTCTCTGCGGTTTTAAACATCGATTGCCCCGCGTAGCAGTAAACTGTTAACAGTAGTCCGGCAGGGGTTTAAACCCCTGCCTCATCGTTAAAGTGGGTTTAAACTGAGATGTTGCTTCATTGTCAAGAACAGGCAAGATGCCTGTTCCACAACAAGTGCATTTTATTGTGGGTGGGCATCCTGCCCGCCCATATAAGGGTTATTGATAATGGTGCAATATCTCAGTTTAAACCGACTCAAGAGTTTGAGCGAGAAAATTATTGATTTTAGTCTTATTTTAGAGGACTTTAGTTATGAGACAGGAGTTGAAAACCCCTGTCGGACTTTGGGACTAATGCAGAAAACTGAGACTGCGTTTACCAATACCCAAGGCGTCATACTTCGGCTACGCTCAGCACAAGTGACCAATTACCAATCTAAAATTAACATGACAGTTATTCAGACGTTTTTACCAATAGCCCAAACCTTGTATTCCCAGCTAAATGCAGAAAGAACACAAGCCTTGGAAGTAGCCCAAGAATTCTCGAAAAAATTCGTAGAATTGGGGTTTAAAATTGTACCTCAACTGCTGTGGGCGATCGGCATTTTGTTAATTACGCGATTTGCGATCGGCTTTGCTGGCCGCGTGACTCGCCGAGCACTGAGTCGCACCGAAGCCACGCTGCGGAAATTCTTAGTTCAAGCTGCTGAAATTACGATTTTGGTAGTGGGAGTAGTCGCCGCTTTGAGTCAGTTGGGAATTCAAACTACCAGCGTGGTTGCGGTGGTGGGTGCAGCGGGTTTGGCGATCGGTTTGGCGTGGCAAAATACTTTGTCGCACTTTGCTGCTGGGGTAATGTTGATTAGTTTGCGGCCCTTTGAAGTCGGGGATGGGATTGAAGCTGGGGATGTTAAGGGAGTGGTGGACAGCATCGGGATTTTTTCAACAACCGTGGTGACAGACGATCGCATAAAAATTATTGTCCCGAACAATCAGTTGTTTAACGGTACATTGAAAAATACAACGGCAATGGGAACGAGGCGAGTAGACTTGAAAATTGATATTGGCGATCGACCGATCCGTCCAACTGTAGCTGAGTTATTAGAAATTGCCCACTCTCACCCCCTGGTTTTGGAGAATCCGCCCCCAACTTGTTTGGTAGCCGAAATTACTCCAGACACAACTATTTTATCTCTCCGGCCTTGGTGCGCGTCGGTGGCTTACGAACAAGTGCGATCGCAAGTTCAAGAACACGTCAAAGAAGCCATGAATGCCCACAAAAATCAAGAACAATAGATATCAATCTAAAATCTAAAATCCCAAATCTATCCGAGGTATTTCCCATGAGCAAGTGGTATCCGCAGCAAATTTTACAAGAACCCGGTGTCAGGATCACCGCCACCGAGAAACAAACAATTCTCAGCAAATTTCCGCCTCCCGACGAAACCGGTGAAATCTTTGCCGACGGAGTTTTTGAAGGCGGCGGCGTGCGCGGAGTTGCGTTTTTAGGAGCACTCAGATGCTGCAACGATTTGGGCATCCGCTGGCGAAAATTGGCAGGCACTTCTGCAGGTGCAATTACTGCCGCAGTCTTGGCAACCGACTTGTCAATTGATGATTTAGAGGAAATTTTAGGACAGCTCGATTACAGCATATTTTTAACTCAAAAAAACAGTCCTCTAATTTTAAACGGCGACCCCGCCGACGACTTGCAATCTCCTGCTTGGACGCTGCTTTTCCTCACAGTTAGCCGTCAGATGGGAGAATATTCGGCGCAGCCGTTCCGGCAGTGGCTGGAAGCAATGCTCGGTCGAGGTAACTTGCACACTTTTGCAGATGTCAAAAAAATCGTAAAAGACCGGGAATTAAAAGTAGTAATATCCAACCTCAGTCGGGGTGAAATGTTGGTAATCCCCGACGACTTGCGACGGCAGGAATCTGCCGATTCCGATGCTTTATACCAGCAGTTGCGACTCGCAAATCCCGAAGATTTTAGCGTAGCTGAAGCCGTTCGGTTGTCGATGAGTATTCCGCTATTTTTTGAACCGGGAAAACTGGGCGATGACTTAATTGTCGATGGCGGAATTTTGAGCAATTTCCCCCTGTGGATTTATGACAAACAATCCGTCGGTTCGACTCCCGCTATGCCCCGCTGGTTTACTTTTGGGTTTCGATTAGTCGATACCGGAATTGAGACTAAAGTTAAGATTGATACTCCGCTGTCGATGCTGGCGGCGATGTTCAGAACGATGATGAAAGCAAGAGACCGCTATCACCAGCGGGAAATGGATAAAGGCAGGGTGATTAATATTGATGTGACTGAAGCTGGGGTGACGACGACGGATTTTAATCTCGATGCCGATCGCAAGGCTAACCTGTACCGCTTGGGATATTTGTATACTAAGAGGTTCTTTTTGAGTTCCAATTTTAGTTGGGAAAAGCACTTGAAGGCTAGGGGCTTTGGTGAATAGTCTTGATTTCGGGAATTGGGCATCGGGCATCGGGCATTGCGAATAGTTTCTTTTTCTTCCCTCTTACATCCTGTATCCGTCTCAAAATCCCTGTTGTGCCCTTCTTCCTTCCATACAGCGTCAGGGATTGAGGATTTTTTGAATTTAGGGGTTGCCAAAGGCTAGATGTGTGTGCTACGATTAGTTGCTGTCATCTGGAGAGGTGGCTGAGTGGTCGAAAGCGGCAGATTGCTAATCTGTTAAGGGTGTTATCATCCTTCGGGGGTTCGAATCCCCCCCTCTCCGTTCTATTTAATATTTGATCGATTGAGGGTTTGAGATTCGTCATATCAATTTCAGTTACACTGGAAGGATATAGAGGACACGGCAGTGCGCTTGGACTACCCGGATTAATTGTAGGGACACGGCACTCGCGGTGTCTCGGCTATTAGTAATATTAATTCCGATGCTACCGGATTTGATATCATCCCCTTGAATTTTTGGTTTTTATTTCATATCGAATTCTTCCATGTTTCGATTTCTTTGCTATCTAAATGTCACCAACGATCGATCGCGCCTTGAATAGATTCCCTAGCGCTGGCAAGTCCCTCTTCGCGGGCTTCAGGGTGTTTATGCAAACTATGAGCGTAAATAAAGCTCATGTCAGTAATCCCCATAAAGCCAAAAACAGTCCTTAAATAAGGTTCGAGGTGATTGAGTGTCGCATCGGGAGTCCCAGATTGATAATTACCTCCTTGAGAGGCAATTACTAAGACTTTCTTGTCTTGCAAGAGTCCTTGGAAATTATTTCCATCCATCACAACGGTGCGACCGATCCGCACAATCTGATCGATGTATGCTTTGAGAGTGGATGGAACCGTGAAGTTGAAAATCGGTGTGGCAATCAAATAGCGATCGGCTGCAATCAATTCATCCACTAACTCATCCGATATGCGGATGGTATCTGCTAGTTCAGGCGTATGCTCGAGGGATGGTGAGAATGCAGCAGCAATCCATGTTTCGGTGACGTGGGGAACAGAATGATGTCCGAGATCGCGATAAGTCACTGTATCGTTGGGATAAACCGCCATCCATTTGTCAATAAACTCTTGTCCAAGCGTCCGTGAGATCGATCGATTCCCGCGCGGACTTGCATCAATTTGAAGAAGATGTGCCATGTGATTTAAGCTCTTTTTTTCATTAGTAAAAACTTGCTGTATATCTGACGATAATTTCACTGATATCAACATAGTCAGGTTGGCAGATCGCAAATAAGATCGAGCGGGCGATCGCATTCGCCCGAATGCACAATCTGCGGAATTCTGGCATTGCCACATCTTGCGGTTTCACGATCGGGCAATGTCCTCGGCTGGCGCATTGAGCGTAGCCATGTCGATTACCAAACGATAGCGTACATCTCCTCGCTCCAGCCGTTCAAAACCCTCGTTGATATCCTCCGCCGCAATGATTTCGACATCGGCTGCGAGGTTGTGCTGGCTACAGAAGTCCAGCATCTCCTGCGTTTCCAGCGTCCCTCCCACACCTGAACTTGCTAACCGCCGCCGTCCGATCGTCAGAAAGACGGGGCTAAAATCCAAGTCCTTGGGAATGCCCAAACAACATAGCGTACCGTCGAGTTTGAGCGATCGCAGATAGGGGTCGAGCGGATGGCGAGATGAAACGGTATCAAGAATAAAATCGAAGCGGGATGCTTGACTTGCCATTTGCGCCTTGTCGGTGGACAGGATTGCCTCATCTGCTCCCAGCGCCTTCGCATCGTCCAGCTTTCCTGGAGTCGTGGTGAATACGACGACATGAGCGCCCAGCGCGCGAGCAAATTTCACCGCCATGTGTCCGAGTCCACCCAACCCGACAATCCCAACTGTTTTACCCGGCCCTACTTCCCAGTGGCGTAGTGGCGACCAGGTTGTTACGCCCGCGCACAGCAGCGGTGCAACGCTTGCCGGATCGAGACCAGCGGGAAGGTGATAGGCAAAATGGGTATCGACGACATATTCGTTCGAGTAGCCTCCGCGCGTGATACTGCGGTCGTGCCTATCAATGCCGTCATAGGTTGTTGTCACCCCTTCGAGGCAATATTGTTCTAACTGTCGCTTGCACGATGAGCAGTGACCGCAGGAATCGACGATCGTACCCACTACTACAGCATCGCCGATTTGGAATTTTGTGACATTCGCGCCGATCGCCGTGACTTCGCCTACCATCTCGTGACCTGGAACCAAAGGAAAACGGCTATTCCCTCGAATTGCGTGCAGATCGCTGTGGCATACGCCGCAAAACTGAATTTTGACGGCGATGTCATTGGGTCGCAATTCGCGGCGCTGGAATGCCCAGGGAACGAGGGGTTCGCCTCGGCTTAAAGCGGCAAGTCCGTAACCGGGACGCATCGATCTATTCTGTTCAATAGAGGTGTTTCCTAGCATTTGCTTTTTCTTTTTGGCGATTTATGTGTGGTGCTTTAGTAAGGGCTGGCTGTTGGTCTGACGATGATTTCGCTGATATCAACATCATCGGGTCGATCGATCGCAAATAAAATCGTAGCTTGCGGGGCCCGACGCCATCGGGCGATCGCAGCCCTGCCTCACAATTCAGCCGCGAGTATTATCGTATGTTCGGTGCGCCACTAATCAGAGATATTGAACGTTTACGCATAGCATGAGAGTAAGACGATAGTTCCATAACTTAATTAGGACTTAGAGGATGTTTTAAAAGTCCGGTCAGGTATAATTTAGCCGTGATGATTGGGCTTAACTGAGACGATAAATCAAGGTTTGGACCCATACTTAGATGCTTCTTTGTGCCAACTATGAGGTCAAACGACCCTTTTAAAACATCCTCTTAGGCATAAACTCTATCTGTAGGGCGAAGCATACCGCACCTTACCTCTAACAATAGTGTTGCAAAGCAGTTTTTGCGTCCAGAACTGTCTAATTCAGTGCCTTCATTGCTTCGACAACTTGCCGCGATATAAAAGGCAAAATCTCTTCATTCTTGCTATTCTCTTTCCCTTCTGTAAATACAACCAACAAATACGGCCGCAAGCCCGATATTTCAATATAAGCAGCATCGTGACGAACTTGACTTGTCAGTCCCGCTTTTGACCACAATTTTGCTGATTCTGGCAATCCCCCGCCTAAAAAACCTGTAACTTGATTTTCGGGATCTGCCTCTAATTCTGCTGGGTCTAAACTGCGTTTCATTAAACCCATCATTTCTTGCGATGCTTGGGCAGAAACAGCTACGCCGCCGATTATAGTGTGCAGCAAACGCGCCGCTGCATTTGTGGTCAGCATATTTCTATTTTCCATTAATTCTCCCAGAACTGCTCGCTCGCGACCGTAGGGGCCGTCACACCAGGTTTTCTGATTGACGTTAATATTTTCTAATTCCGGCCAATCCAATGATTGAAAGTAACGGTTGACGATGTTTCGCTGCTGTTTCCAAGTTTCAAAGGGGCCTGGTGATAATTCTGGGCCGCTGGTGGTGCCGGTGAGCGCGTCTACTACTAAACTGGTGGCGTCGTTGCTGGAATCAACTATCATATCTCGGACGGCGCGTTCTAATTCTGGCGATGTTTGAATCATGCCTTTTTGCGCCCATTCCCAGATGGCAACGAGGTAGAATAATTTGACGATGCTGGCTGGATAAATTCGTTCGGAAGCTCTAGCGCTAAAACCTCGCGGTTGATACTTCCAAAATTCTTCTGCACTCAGGGCGCCGCCTGTATTGACTCGCACCGGCGGATCGTAGACTATCCAGGTAATGGCTATACGATCGCCACTTAATCCTGTAAATTCTGACAATGCGGAGTCTATAATGCTACTGCCGAGGGTTTCTAATTGTTCGTCTTTGTGAAAAAATGTCATGGTTAATGGCTGACGGTTAACGGTTAACGGCTAGCAGCTAATGGCAATCTATCGTTAAATGCGAACAATTAACAGCAAACAATGAGCAATTAGCAATGGCCAATTATCAATTATCTGATGTTCAGGAGTACCGGGCGCGATCGCACATAAATATTTACGATTCCACAAAGTGCGATCGATTGGCAACTCAAGCAGCGCTGGGGCGACATTTGCGAGTAGTTGACCCCCCCCAGCTTAGGTCAGGGGGGAGAAATGACATAGACTCGGTTGTTGAGGGGGATACAACGGCTGTGATGGTGCGGCTGTGCGAAGATGATTATCCGGGATGGCTGGATATTCGAGATGTTGAGTTGCTCGATCCGACAGAAACAGTGTATCATCCTCTGGTGCTTTCTGAGGCCCAAATCAAGGAAAAATTACCAAGAGTAATTACTTTCGCTCGTGAGGCTATGCACCAATCCAATTATTATCTTTGGGGCGGTACAGTCGGGCCCAATTATGATTGTTCGGGCTTGATGCAAGCGGCTTTTGTGGCCGCAGGCATCTGGTTGCCGAGGGATGCTTATCAGCAGGAAGCTTTTACTAAACCTATTAGTGTCACTGCTTTAGAACCGGGGAATTTAGTATTTTTTGGTACGCCCGAAAAAGCAACTCACGTAGGATTATATCTGGGAGATAATCGCTACATTCACAGTTCGGGACAAGCACAAGGTCGCAACGGTATCGGTATCGATGTTTTGTCGGAGGATGGCGATCGAGTCAGTCAAGCTTATTACCAGCAATTGCGGGGATATGGTAAAGTTGTGGCAAGTTATCAACCTAGTTAGTTGTTAACAAATGACAAATGACGAATGATCGATGACTAATGATTACTGATGTTATTTAACAAAGAAATGGACGCTGCATTATTTTTGGAAAAATTGGCTGCACAGCAGGCTGACGCGGAGGTTGTTCTCGACGTTTCAGTGGTGGTGCCGGTGTATAATGAGGTGGAAAGTTTGCCTCATTTGATTGAGGCGATCGCCTCTTCTATCCAACCATCTGGACTCAGCTATCAAATTATTTGTGTAGATGACGGTTCTAAGGACGGTTCTGCTGAACTTCTCCAGCAGTTAGCCAGCACTCGCGATGACCTTTGTGCTGTAATTTTGCGCCGCAATTACGGGCAAACTGCTGCCATGTCGGCAGGTTTCGATCGCGCTCGCGGTCGTGCTATTGTTACCTTAGACGGCGATTTGCAAAATGACCCGGCTGATATTCCGCTATTGTTGGCAAAGTTAGATGAAGGCTACGATTTAGTTAGCGGCTGGCGGAAAAATAGGCAGGATAATACTATTAGTCGGTTGATTCCTTCTAAAATTGCGAACTGGTTAATTGGTCGCGTTACAGGCGTAACTTTGCACGACTACGGCTGTTCTTTGAAAGCTTATAAATCCGAGTTGGTAGCAGACTTGAATCTCTACGGGGAGTTGCACCGATTTTTGCCGGCTTTGGCGTTTATTGAAGGGGCTAGAATTGCAGAAATGCCGGTGCGGCATCACGCCCGCCGTTTCGGTCAAAGTAAGTACGGAATTTGGCGGACTTTTCGGGTGTTGATGGATTTGTTAACTATTTCTTTTATGAAAAAGTTCCTGACTCGACCGATGCACGTTTTTGGACTTTTGGGACTGAGTTCTATGACGTTGGGAACGGTTTTAGGGATTTATTTGACTTTCCTGAAATTGGCTTTTGGTCAAAGTATTGGCAATCGTCCTTTGCTGATTTTGGCTGTGGTTTTGCTGTTAACTGGCGTGCAGTTATTTTGTTTTGGTTTGCTGGCGGAAGTGATGATGCGGACTTATCACGAGTCGCAAGGAAAACCTATTTATCGGGTGCGCGAGGTATTTGGTTCTAAATAATGGGTTGATACCAATTATACTCGGCGATAAAAAGAGGAAAAGTTTTGAGTTGTAAGTTAAATAATTTAAAACTCAAAACTCAAAACTACTTCCTAATCTTCAATTCTCCCATCTAAAATCTAAAATCTAAAATCTAAAATTGATTGACTTTTTGTGCTTGTCGGAGAGATGTAATAGTTGCGATCGCGTGTTGGGAAACTGCATCTATTTCTGCTTCGGTATTGAACCGGCCAATGCCAAACCGAATTGAAGCATAAGCTAATTTGTCCGATCGCCCGATCGCTGCTAAAACATGAGATGGAGATATTTTCGCCGAAGTGCAAGCAGAACCCGAAGAAACTGCCGCCGCCGGTTGCAAACCCAACATCAACGCTTGACCGTCAACCCCGGCTACACTAATATTGAGATTCCCCGGCAATCTCTTCGTAGCGTGACCGTTGAGAAAAACCTCGCCCAATTCACTCAAGTTTTCCCACAAACGCTGCCGCAAATTAACCACTCGTTCGGTTTCCGACTGCATTTCTGCAATTGCCAATTCTACTGCTTTGGCAAACCCAACTATTTGCGGTGGGTAGAGAGTTCCCGATCGCATTCCCCGTTCGTGGCCTCCTCCGTGCATTTGTGGCGCTAGCTGCACTCTCGGTTTGTTGCGGCGGACGTAGAGAGCACCGATCCCTTTTGGCCCGTAGATTTTGTGGGCTGTCAAGGACATTAGATCGATATTCATCTCCTCTACGTCGAGGGGAATTTTGCCGATCGCCTGTGCCGCATCTGTGTGAAAAAGAATGTCATTTCCGCGACAAATTGCTGCAATTTCTGCGATCGGCTGGATGACACCAATTTCGTTGTTAGCCGTCATCACTGAAACTAAAATTGTCTCGGCCCGAATCGCTTTGATCAAATCGCCTATATCAATCAGCCCGTCGCTTTTCACCGGTAAAACAGTAATGTCAAACCCCAATTTTTGCAAATAGGTACAGGGGTCGAGAATTGCATTGTGTTCGGTTTTTACTGTGATAATGTGCTTTCCTTTACTGAAATAAGCTTCGGCGATGCCTTTGATCGCTAAGTTATTTGCTTCGCTTGCACCGCTGGTAAAAACAATTTCTTCTGGAGAAGCATTGATCGCTTCTGCTATGATTTGTCGTGACTGTTTTACCGCTGCTTCTGCTTCCCAGCCGTAGACGTGGTTGATACTGGCTGCGTTGCCGAATTGTTCGGTGAAATACGGCAGCATCGCATCAAGTACCCGTCGATCTACGGGGGTTGTGGCGTGATTGTCGAGGTATATAGGACGTGCGGACATAGTGCAGTTTTGGTTGAAAAAAGTGTTAGGTTTATTGTAGACGAGCCCCTTGTTCTACTACAAAACTTTATAATTAACAAATATTTGTGAAAATTTATGCGAGCTGACATTCAGGGATTAGAAATTACTGTTGGTGAGCTCAAGCACCTCACAGGCGTCGGGCCCGATCGCGTATACCGGCCGCCGACAGCGACTAAGTTTGCCCGCGAAGCTTTGAAAACAGTCGGTTTAATTGTTTTGGTTCTCATCAGTTGTTGGCTGCTAGTTGCGATATTTCCTAGAGCTTATTTGTTGTGGTTCGCCCTCCACTTCGCTGCGATCGTCGGTTTAATCTTTGAGGATGCGTGGAAAATTCAGTGCAGCCGGCAAAACCAACATTTAATCAATCTTTTTGATGATGTCGATCGCTATAATGGTATAATCGAAGCGATCGCCATTAACGATCGGATAGAAGATGCTGGCAATGCGGAAGTCAAAATCGGCGATAGAGCAAAAGTTATTGAAGCCTTGCAGCTAATCAGAGACGATTTAGTTCGAGCTTTGAAAACCGAGAGAATTCTCAGGGAAAACAAAAAATTTGTCGATACTAACTCCGAATTGTTTGCCAATAATTTGAGAACTTTGAATGCCCTGCAAATTAGCGATCGAGCCAGCGAACAAGGACGATTGCTCAACGAAGCTTTGCAGGTAGCCGTGGGAGTTCAAGCAGAAATGAAAAAGTTGCAAGACCGAAACGCTGCTAATTAAAAAAAAAGGAAAATATTAGTAGGATGCGCCGAGGCGCACCTTATTTTGTAGCAACGCGCACCTTAATGAACCGATCGAACTCAAACACATTTTAAAAATTAGGAGTTATGACAATAGTTAAAAAAATATCATAACTATTGTAAATTTTTACCTGTTACGTAACAGGTAAGGATATCTTGGAAAAGTGATGTTAACAACCAGGTCATTATGTCTTCTGTTAAACCCAAGATTATAGTTCTCGACGACGATCCGACTGGTTCTCAAACCGTGCACAGTTGCTTGCTGCTGACACGTTGGGACGAAGACACCCTGCGTTTGGGGCTGCGGGACAAGTGCCCGATTTTCTTCATACTGACAAATACTCGATCGCTAACTCCCGAAAAAGCAGCCTCCGTCACCCGCGAAGTGTGCCAAAATCTAAAAAGGGCGATCGCCAGCGAAAAAATCGAAGACTTCCTAATAGTTAGCCGTTCCGATTCTACCCTGCGCGGTCACTATCCCATCGAAACCGACGCGATCGCCGAAGAACTCGGCCCCTTCGACGCCCATTTTCTAATTCCCGCCTTTTTTGAAGGAGGGAGAATTACCCGCCACAGCGTGCACTACCTAATAGTTAACAGCGTCCCGACACCAGTACACGAAACCGAATTTGCCAAAGATTCAGTCTTCGGGTACAGTCACAGTTACCTGCCAGACTATGTAGAAGAAAAAACCAAAGGTCGCATCCCCGCTGATGCAGTCGATCGCATTTTACTCGGAGACATTCGCTACGGAAGTTTAGATCGACTGATGGACATGACAGACAACCAATGTGCGGTTGTTGACGGCCAAAGCCAAGGCGATTTAGACACATTTGCCAAACATATTCTCAATGCAGTCAGTCAAGGCAAAAAGTTTTTATTCCGCAGCGCGGCGAGTATTTTAACATCCTTAGCTGACCTCGGCCCGCAGCCAGTAGCAGCCGACGAAATGGTAAAATATGTGAGGGATGGCAAACCGGGTGCAGTAATAGTTGGTTCCCACGTTAAGAAAACTACGGAACAATTGGAGCGCTTGTTAAAAGAACCCAATATAGTTAGCATTGAAATAGATGTATCTCACTTGTTAGAAGATTCACCCGAGTATCGCACCCAAATGCTCGATGAAATTCTCGAAAAAGCCCGCACTGCTCATGCCGATGGTAAAACGCCTGTAATTTATACCAGCCGCAAGGAACTCGAATTTGAAAATGCGGAAGTCAGATTAAAATTTGGAGAGGCGGTTTCTGCTTTATTGATGGATATCGTGCGGGGACTGCCGGCAGATATCGGGTTTTTGATTAGCAAGGGCGGCATTACTTCTAATGATGTTTTGAGTACAGGTTTGTCGCTGAAAAGTGTCAGGCAAATCGGTCAAATTATCGCAGGTTGTTCGGTGGTGAAAACCGAGGCTAATCATCCTCTGTTTCCCAATTTGCCAGTTGTTTTGTTTCCGGGAAATGTGGGGGATAGCCATGCTTTGGCTACGGTTTACAAGCGGCTGAGCAAGTAGTATAGCTCGTTGAATTGCAGATTAACCCAGATGAATTTAGCTTATAGTCAGGGATGAGAATGTTCATCTGCGGTTGGTCGATTGGTTTCAAAGCTCGATCGAACTTTATGGCAATTGCCACTGCACGGCAACTTCAAAAAAAATCTCTAGCCTACTTTTTCCTTGCCTAAATCACCATACTATGATATAATTTAAAGTCTGTGTGTAACTCAAGCCGCTCGCCCAATCTCCCAATCGCCCCTCAGCAGCCGTTCTCAAAAAAATCAAATTTAGGAAAAAAAATTAAGGCAGAACTCTACATATAGAGCCAATAGCACCAGAGCTACTGCTATCAGTAGCGTTTCCAGCTTGTACCCGCCTAAATTTTAAAATTAAGTAGAAATTTGCACCTCGTAATTTTTAGCTGAAAGGATTAGCATATAAGGGTGACAGAACATTATCATCCCCTAAACTCATTAAAAAGTGGCCATTGGTTCAAGCTGATCTGTGGGGCGAGCTTTCAACACCTGCCTGCTGTACGGAATCTCACCTTGGCTTACACCTTAGCAGGCGCTGACTGTATCGATGTCGCGGCAGATCCCGCCGCCGTCACCGCAGCGAAAGAAGCCCTACAAGTGGCCAGCGAATTACAGGCAAGAACTCACAACCGCAGGTTTGGCGGCAAAGGGTTGCCGTTGCTGATGGTGAGTTTAAATGATGGGGAAGACCCGCATTTTCGCAAAGCCGAATTCAACCCAGCCGATTGTCCGGCGGACTGCTGGCGGCCGTGCGAAAAAATATGTCCAGCCGAAGCAATCGTTTTTCAGAGTGCTGGCAGTGGTTTTTCCGGGGTGATAGACCAGCAGTGCTATGGCTGCGGTCGCTGTCTGCCGATTTGTCCGAGCCAACTAATTTATACTCGTTCTTACGTGTCTGCTCCCGCCGCGATCGCACCTTTAATCTTGCAATCCGGTGCGGACGCCCTAGAAATCCACACGCAAGTAGGCAGAGAGGCAGATTTTGGGCGACTTTGGTCGAGCATAGCTCCCTGGGTCGATCAACTCAAGGTAATAGCAATTAGTTGCCCCGATGGAGACGGTTTGATTGATTATTTGCGGACACTCTATCAAATAATTTCCCCCCTTCCTTGTCCCCTAATTTGGCAAACCGACGGTAGGCCGATGAGCGGAGATATCGGAACAGGAACTACTAGAGCCGCGGTCAAACTCGGTCAAAAAGTTTTGGCGGCCCAGTTGCCGGGATACGTGCAACTTGCAGGCGGCACTAATGCTCACACTGTCAGCAAGCTGAGAGCCGGCGGACTGCTGTTGGATGGCGGGAAAAATTTGTCAGTTCCCCCTGTCCCATACATTGCAGGTGTAGCTTACGGCAGCTATGCCAGGGTTTTGCTGTCGCCAATTTTAGAACAATTAGAAACAATGCAGACCGATCGAGCCTGTGCCGTTCCGGTGGCAGTCGCGCGGCCAGCAGCCGGAGTTCAAACATCTCCGCTACCTCAGCTCGAAGCCGTCCCAGAACTTCTCTCGGAGGCCGTGAGTTTAGCTCGTTCTCTAGTTTCCCAGCTCAAAGAATTTTAGTCAGTAGTCATTAGTCAGTAGTCATTAGTTACAAGTAAAAAACAACTGGCAACTGGCAACTGACAACTGTTAACTGACAACTGACTAAAAAGTTGAAAACGTCACCGAACACATCGAGGCGAATGCAGATTACAGACGACCTCAACAGATTATTAGACATCGTGCCAGATGAGATCCGGCAGCCTTTAGAGCAGCACCCGCAGCGCAACAATCTCATTGAGATTGTTATGGATTTGGGCCGCCGACCAGAAGCTCGTTTTCCATCCTTGGCCGAACCTCTTTCCCAAACACCGATTACCAAAGCACACCTCAACTATTGCATCGAGCGAGTCGGCCACTTCGGCGGCGACAATCGAGCCGGTATCGAGCAAACCCTGCACCGAATTAGCGCCCTTCGCAACCGCAGCGGCGAGATTATCGGCTTGACTTTGAGGGTGGGCCGCGCTGTGTTTGGGACGATCGGCATAATCCGCGATTTGGTGGAAACCGGTCAGTCAATTTTGATGCTCGGCCGCCCCGGAGTGGGCAAAACCACGGCCCTGCGAGAAATTGCCCGCGTGCTCGCCGATGACTTGGAAAAACGGGTGGTAATTATCGACACCTCCAACGAAATCGCCGGAGATGGAGATATCCCGCACCCGGCGATCGGCAGAGCTCGCAGAATGCAAGTTTCCCGTCCCGAACTCCAGCACCAAGTCATGATCGAAGCAGTGGAAAACCATATGCCGGAAGTGATCGTGATTGATGAAATCGGCACGGAACTCGAAGCTTTGGCGGCTCGGACGATCGCCGAAAGGGGCGTGCAGTTGGTCGGTACCGCCCACGGGAACCGGCTCGAAAACTTGATGAAAAACCCGACTCTGGCAGATTTAATTGGGGGCATCCAAGCGGTGACGCTGGGAGATGACGAAGCAAGGCGCCGCGGTTCTCAAAAGACGGTTTTGGAGCGCAAAGCACCGCCCACTTTTGAAATTGCCGTTGAAATGCTGGAACGCCAGCGCTGGGTAATACACGAGCGAGTTGCAGATTCGATCGACACTCTGCTGCGGGGACGCGAACCGAACCAGCAAATCAGAAGCGTCAGCGAGACTGGAGAGGTAATTATCGAGCGCGAGTCGGCCGCTCCGCCCGCCCGGTTTCCAGGGATAACAGCTTCGAGCGGCCCGGCTGCGGTATCGGCAATCCGGCCGGTCACACCGATCTCTGGGTGGCGGAGTGCTGGCAAAATGGTGCCGATGCCCGCTCCCAGCGAGAACTTGGCTGTTAAAAGCGCGCCGGTTGCTGAGACTCGGTATTTCGAGCAACTGCTCGAAGAATCCCTATCCGTCGAGCCGGTACCTAAGCCCGGACGCTATTCCCATAATGTCGGCCCTAACGGCGAAGATTTGCCCCTCCACGTTTATCCTTACGGAATAGCTCGCCACCAGCTCGAACAGGTGATTTCGACGCTGAACCTGCCGGTGCTGCTGACGAAGGATATTGAGAGTGCTGACGTGGTTTTGGCTTTGCGATCGAACGTTCGGAACCAGTCGAAATTGAGGCACTTGGCCAAAACTCGCCAAGTTCCCCTGCACACAATTAAGGCCGGCACTATTCCCCACGTAGCGAGAGCTTTGCGGCGCCTGTTGGACATGGATGACCCGGGCACCCCGGAAGTGGCAGACCTCGCCTTATTCGCCCGCAGCGGTTCTTCTGACGAGCTCGAAGCTCTCGAAGAAACCCGCTTGGCAGTCGAGCAAATTGTCATTCCCAAGGGACAGCCGGTGGAACTCCTGCCCCGTTCTCCCAACGTCCGCAAAATGCAGCACGAACTTGTGGAACACTATCACCTGAAATCCCACAGTTTTGGGGAAGAACCCAACCGCCGCCTGCGCATTTATCCAGCTTAAAGTTGGAGATTGGTGCCTTTGAAAGCAGAAGGTAGAAGGCAAACGGCCGAATTTTTTCCTGGCTTCTGTTTTCTACCTTTTGCCTTTGATATCATGCCCGCTAAATTGACGATAATTTTTGTTGGGGAGATTAACGCCCGATCTTTAAAAGGGGCAGCCGCTAAGCGTCTACTCGCCCCGACCCGAATCGTGGGGTCGATCGACCGGACATGATATTATTTGCGTAGGTATCTTTTTTGTAAGTGCGATCGGCTCAAATGCCTAGCCAATCCCCCATTACCAATTCCAGATAATAGCAGATTATATCTGAACACATTTAGCAGGGTTGATATGAATGATGCACAAATTAACTTATTTATTCAATTAATTACGGCGCACACGGGTTTACAAATTCGCCCGCAAGATCGATCGGGTTTATGTCAAAAACTTTTGACTCGGATGAAAGCTGTAAAAATAGCCTTTCCCGAGAAGTATTATCAAATGTTAGCCGATCCGAGTCTGGAAAGTCAAAGCGAATGGCGAGAACTCGCGTTGCTGCTGACAACCAACGAAAGTTATTTCATGCGGGACAAAGGACAGTTTTCGCTTCTGGAAAAAGTTATTTTCCCTGAATTGATAGCTCGTAAAATAAAATTGCACGAGACATTGGGAATTAAGCCAACACTTCGAGTCTGGAGTGCCGGCTGCTCGACAGGTGAAGAACCTTATTCTTTAGTTATCATTTTAAAACAGCTAATTCCTGATTGGGAAAAATGGGATATTTTAGTTTTAGGTACAGATATCAATCAAGAAGTAATAGAAAAAGCACAGCGAGGAATTTACAGCCTTTGGTCGTTTCGCTTGGTTGATTCGGAACTGCAAACGCGGTATTTCGAGAGGCTGAAAATCGATTGGAAAATCGACCGTAATTTGCGCAAATTAGTTAGCTTTAGCTGTGTAAATTTAGTAACAGATAATTTTCCTAATATTTACACAGATATTAATAACATGGATTTGATCCTGTGCAGAAATGTTTTTGTTTATTTTGAAGATCGATATATTTCACAGGTCTTGAGAAAGTTTGCCAAGACGCTGAGACCTGGAGGATATTTAATGACTGGTCACGCTGAAGTTCACAATCACGTGATGCACGATTTTCAACCAAAGGTTTTCCCGGAGTCGGTTGTTTATCAAGCCAAGAATGTCCTAGGGGAGGAACCAGGTAAAATAGAGTCTTGGACTGCATCAGCATCCAAGGCAAAATCGGCACTTGGGGAATCGGGAAAGGGAGGGGGAGTTGACGGCGACAGCGGTCAGTTGCTACCGAGGCGAACCCTGCTAGCTAGTGTTGCTAACGGCAATCTTGGGGATATCGGCTCGCTGTTAACAGCAGATACAGGGTTGGTAAATACGCTGGGAACTCCCTATGTGGAGGGAGGTTTGGCGCGTAAGGATGAGGCATTTTCACATCCTATTGTAGAAAAAAACTCGCAAAAAACTTATTTAATGCTAATTTTAGAAGCACAAAAATGCTTGAAAAATAAAGATTATACTGAGGCAATTGACAATGCAAAACAGGCGTTATCTCTGCAATCTCAGACTTTTGATGCAAATTATTTGTTGGCTAGAATTTATGCAAATTTAGGTCAGTATTCTCCGGCGATAGAACACTGCAAGCGAGCTAGCAAAGCAGATGCTATGTCAGTATTTCCTTATTATTTGCAAGCTCACATTGCGGAAGAACAGGGCGATTTGGAAAAAGCTAAATTATTCTTGAAAAAAACTATTTATCTTTGCCCATTTTTTGTTTTAGCTTATTTAGAACTCGGGAATATATACCATAAAGAAGGTAACCTAAATATAGGTATTAAAATGTACAACTCATCTTGCGATCTACTCAAAAAACTACCGCCCGATACTCCGATCGATCAGGAGGGAAAAATGACAGCGAGTCAAGTATTGATGGATGTTAAAAAAAAATTGGTAAAATTGTACAGCCAACAAAAGTGACCCGCCGGGACAAGCTAAAAACCCGGTTTCTTTGTAGATGCCTCGCTGCCCAACCCAATAGAATAGTAGAAACGGGGTTTTTTTTTCGCAAGTCCTAGTAAATAAACTCTCAGGGAAAATATGGAAACTAAGCCGTATCTTATATTTAAACAGAACGGTTTGCTCTACGGTGTAGAAGTCGGCTGCGTTCGGGAAATTTTCTTTCTGCCGGAGTTTACACCCATTGCCGAAGCGCCTCAAGATATTGTCGGGGCGATCGATCTTAGGGGCGAAATTCTCCCCGTGATGGATCTGAATCTCCGTTTGGGATATCTCTGGCAAAAATATTGTTTGACAGATAGCGCGATCGTCATAGAATGGCAAGGATTTCGAGTTGCCATCATTGTCAATGAAGTTAGCGAAGTTAAGTATATCCCCCAAGAGGCAATAACTCCGCAGCTATCTTACGGGGGAGACAAGGCAGGGGCGTCGCATCGTTTTTTAGCTGGATTTGCCCGCTGTGAAGGCGATATTATCATGCTGCTCAATCTCGATCGTTTAATTCGATATTCTCCCGACAAAACAGAGTCAGAAATGCCAGTTTTTGCAAGCGGTGCAGGCTCTTGGGCGACAGCAGGCAAGGTAGATGGCACAAATTTGGCGTTAGAAATAGAGCCAAAATTGTTAGCGGAAGATGCTACAGTTTTGAGCCAGCCTCAGGTTTTTTGTCCGAATGCTACGCCGGAAGAAAAGGCGATTTTTCGAGAGCGAGCTGACAATTTGAGGCTATTGGGCGATCGCGAAAATTCTGCGGAAATTAATCTGTCGCTGGTTGTGGTTGTTTTGAACGGCGAATACTTTGGTATTAATCTAAAGATAGTGCGCGAATTTACTCAGATTAACCAAGTAACTCCGGTTCCTTGTACTCCCGATCACATTATTGGAAATATGAATTTGCGCGGCGAGATTCTGACGCTAGTGGATATTCGGAATGTTTTAAATATGTCGGCCGATACACAATCCCTATCTAAGGCGATCGTTGTTGAAATTGAAGATTTGGTCGTTGGTATAGCTGTTGACGAAATCTTAGATATTATATATTTGAATGTGGCAGAGCTTGCGACTATTCCCGCTGCCCTAAATTCGGCTAACCGCGAATATCTTCGGGGTACTGCTTTTTATGAAGAAAAAATTATCGCTGTTCTCAACTTGCGTAAACTGCTGACAAAAGGGGGAGTTGTTGTTGATGAGGAGGTTTGAAAAAAATGTTATACTAAATCCGTTTTTAAACTTCCGCCCAGAGAACCAATGTTATACCATGTTAGGTTTTGCTCAAAATGGTGCAAAAGATCAGTTTAAAACAATATTTTATATCACAGCCGGCAAATTACTTACAATCTGTCATTGCGTTTCATGTCGCGTAGCGAAACGCAACGCAGTGAAGTGAAGAAATCGCTCTTATCTGAGACTGTTTTTCTCTGTTGTTGCAACCGCCGCGCAGCCGACAAGTATTTAGAGGGAGATGATTTTACCCGCGAATCAGGGTCGCGCCTGCACAAACGATGTCCACGCACCCCAAAGCTAAAGAAAACAGGGTAATAGAACAGAGCTATGATACTATTTTCTAATGTTACTGTACGGCATCGATCCTAGAAATCGCCGATTAATTTTTTTTGCCAACGCGGGACTCCCAACCACTATTGCATCGTCACAGCATTACTAAAAGAAATGCTATCTTAATTTCAGGAAAAAAGATGTTTGCTAAAATAAACAATTTAAAAATTAGAAACAAGGTGCTGCTCGGATATCTAGCGCCAGCAGCTATATACTTAGGGTTTCCCGTAGTAGTTATAGCTACTACAAATCAGGTTTTTAAAACTTTCCAAGAAACGGAAAGGGTACAGCAGGTAGTCGGAGAAACAACTAATATATCCCTAGGTGCTGAGCAAATGGTACGGGGGCTACGCGGGTATTTAATTAATAATAAAAATCAGGAGTTTTTAACGGATTTTCGCGCAGGTGCAGAGTTGGCTCGGCAGTCGGCGAATAATGTAGAGCCGACCGTTAAAGATCGGGAACAGAGAATGCGTTTGCACAGGATGCGAGAGCTAGTCAACCAATATTATGAGGGTTCTAACGAAGACATTGTTCGCTTATTGGAGCAAAATCAGACAGCGAAAGCCACCGCTGTATTTAATACAGGCAAGTACACAAATTTTGTGAATAACTTTTTGAAAGTGAACCGGGAATTTCGGGAAACAGAATTCAATCTGGTTAAGCAAAAAACGCAAATGACTAAGGAAGCTTTAAAATTTTTGGTATCGACGCTGGTGGTTGGTTCGGTGCTGTTATTGCTGTTTGGTACGGGTCTTGCTTGGCTGATTTCGTCAGGAATTGTTGGAACTATAGATCGCGCAATTAGTTCGATAGCCAGTTCTTCCACTGAGATTGCAGCAACAGTTGAAGAACAGGAACGCATGGCAAGCCAGCAAGCAGCTTCAGTCAATCAAACTACTACGACGATGGACGAATTGGGCGCATCTTCTAGAGCGACTTCACAGCAGATAGAAATTGCCGCATCTCAAGCAATGCAAGCTTTAAGTTTAGCTGGCATAGGTACAAAAGCTGTCGAAGAAACTTTAAAAGCAATGGCAACCCTGAAAACTAAAGTGCAAAATATGCAAGGGCAAATTATGCAGTTGAGCGAGCAAGCCGATCGCATTGGCAATATCTCAACTTTAGTTAGCGATTTGGCAACTCAAACTAATATGTTAGCGCTAAATGCTGCGGTGGAAGCTGTACGGGCGGGCGAACACGGCAAAGGGTTCGGCGTTGTGGCATCAGAAATTCGGAAACTTGCCGATCGCAGTAAAAAATCTGCCGCGCAAATTAATCTGTTAGTTGCTGATATTCAGAAAGCGATTAATTTAACGGTAATGGTGACAGACGAAGGAACTAAAACTGTAGAAGCTGGGGTGAATATTGCATCAGAAACCACTGCGGCATTTGCCGGAGTGGCTAATGCAATTAACAACGTGGTTTTGAGTTCTCAGCAAATTTCGCTGAATGCCAAACAGCAAGCGCTCGCGATCGAACAAGTGGTGGAAGCGATGAACTCTCTCAACCAAGGAGCGGCACAAACGGCTTGCGGTATTGCTCAAACTAAAGTCGGCACTCAAAAATTGAATGAAGCTGCTTTAGATTTAAAAGCAGTTGTTTAGAATAGTTATCAGTTATGATAGTTTCCCAAAAAAATGCAGCGGTAGGCAAGCTCCCAGCCCCGATACTCATTAGTCATTTCCAAATCTCAAATCTCAAATCTCAAATAGTATAAGTTATCTGTTATGAATTTATGATAAAAAAAATTAACAACTGGTCTTTAAGAATTAAAGCGATTGTTTTTGCGATCGCCCTCAGTACAATCCCAGTTCTATTGACAGGAGCCATGACTTATTTATTTGCCAGCGAGAACATGACTAACTACGTAATTAAGTACCAAGAATTACGGGCGATCGCTACAGCAAATGAAGTCAGCAACTTTCTTTTTGAACGCTACCTAGACGTTAATGAACTAGCTAATTTAGCTATACTGAACGACCCCAGAGTCAGCAAAAAAACATCAACCAGTCAAAAACAAGCTCTGTTAGATAAATATATAAATGGAGGGGAAGGCTACGACAGTATTGCAGTCGCAGACCTCCAGGGGAATACTATTTTGCAATCGAGCGGAGAACCGATTACAGATTTCGGAAAACGCGACTATTTTCAAAAAGTAACTAAAACTAATCTTCCTACTGTTGTTCAGCCCAGGAAGTCATTTATCAATGGCAAATACGCCATTTTTGCAGCGGCGCCAGTTGTCGATATCAATACAGGAAAAACTATCGCCGTCATCAGAACTCGCACGCCTACAACTTATTTAGACCAGGGTTTTTACGAAAACACAGATAAATTAATCAGATACTCGGAGGAATTTCAAAAAGAGGAATAC
Organism: Microcoleus asticus IPMA8; assembly: GCF_013179805.1. Lineage (GTDB taxonomy): Bacteria > Cyanobacteriota > Cyanobacteriia > Cyanobacteriales > Microcoleaceae > Microcoleus > Microcoleus asticus. The sequence continues at coordinate 98,822 of NZ_SRRZ01000002.1, forward strand.
CATTTGATTGACGGCAATGGCAAGTTTTTTTCAGCAACAGAAACTGATGATGTGAGCAGAGATGCACGGTCAGCATTTAATGTTTTTGCCAAATTGCAAGCCGAAAAAAAGATTAACAGTGCGATCGATATCGATCGCATTGATGGAGCTAAGCAACTGATTACTTATGCTCCTATTGAAAATTTAAAAAATATGCCCGAATTGGGTTGGAGCGTGATTATTGCCAACGATACAAAAAATGTATTTGCTCCCCAAGAAGATATGCTGTATGCTCTGATTGCTGGAGTTGGAATGACGGCTGCTATTGTTAGCGTTATCGCCACTTTTTTGGCTAGTCGAACTACTGGCTCGGTTAATGAAATTGTGCGGGCGATCGCCTCTTCTTCCTCGCAAATTGGTGTTACCGTGGAACAGCAGGAACGCATCGCCAGCCAACAACTATATGCTGTCCATCGAACTGCTACTACAATGGATGAATTGGGGGAATCAAGCAAAGCTTGTGCCTCACAAGCCGAAGCGGCTGCTTTCGGGGCCTCACAGGCCCTTAAACTCACAGCAGGAGGCAGTCAAGCTGTAGACAATACCTTGAAAGAAATGGCAACTTTGACAGAAACGGTAGGAGCAATTAAAAAGCAAATTTTGCGTTTAAGCGAGCAAACTGATCGCATTGGCAATATCTCCAGTTTAGTCAGCGATTTAGCAAACCAAACAAATATGCTTGCCCTCAACGCTGCTGTCGAAGCAGTGAGAGCAGGTGAAAGCGGCAAAGGATTTGCTGTTGTTGCCAGCGAGATTCGCAAATTAGCCGATCGGAGCCAGGAATCTGCTAGCAAGATTAATGCTTTAGTTGCAGACATCCAGAAAGCGATTATTTCAACAGAAACGGTGATGGATAATGGCACAAAAACTGTAGAAAATGGAGTAAGAATTGCCAGAAAAACTGCTGACGCATTTGCTGGGGTGGCAGAATCGATTGAGCGCATTGTTTTGAACAGCAAACAAATTTCTTGTACTGCAATAAACCAGGCGATCGCCATTGAGGATGTAGTTGAAGTTGTCAACTCTCTTAACCTCGCTGCCCAGGAAACTGCCACCGGAATTTCTCAAGTCAAACTCGGCATTTCTAAACTCAACCAAGCAGCCCAAAATTTAAAAGCAGTAGTTTAGTCAGATGTTGGAAGATGTTCGACAAAAAATGTAACGGATAGAAGAAAGAATTACCAATAACCGATTACCACTTCTAGATTACCGATTACCACTTCTCAATTAGCGATGACCCATTACCGAAAGATATATATGATTGAAGATGAAGAACTCCGAGATGTATTTAAAATCGCTAGTCAAGAACACTTGCAGAAACTAGACGATGGATTGCTGTACTTGGAACAACACCCGAGGGACACAGCTAAGTTAGAAGAATTGCTGCGAGAAACTCATTCTCTTAAAGGCGATGCTGGAATGCTGGGAGTAAAAGATGTAGCATCTTTAGCTCACCAAATAGAGCATATTTTGGGAGGTGTCAAGCGGGGAGAAACTCAACTAAATCTAGATATTAGCGATCGACTTTCGCAAGGTTTAGACGCCATGCGCAAACTCGTTAACGAAGCCGTCACGGGCCAAGATTCCGGCGTCAATACATTTTACGTGCTCGCTAGCATGATGGGTGCTTCTAACAAGCCCCAGTTAGTCCCCCCGACAGCAGAGCCAGCATCTTCACAAGTACCGGAACAAGAATTAGTAAAAATGCAATTTACTGATTCGGAAACGCCGCCACCAGAAACAAACAGTGAAACTTCTTTCGCCACTGATTTATATAATAATTTCTCTTTGTTGACGCTACCATCCGAGCAAGAATTGCTGCAGCAAGCTCAAAACTTGCCTGCCGCTTCTGGGCCCGCTGCTGCATCGGCTTCTTCATCGGCTTCTCAACCCACTGTTAACGGTTCCTTTAGTTCGTCTTACCGCATTGAAACAATTCGCGTTGCTACCCAAAATCTAGACGATTTAATGACTCAAGCAGGGGAACTTACTGTTACCAAAACTCGGCTAGTACACCGACTTGCTGCTCTCGGAAAGCTGACCGCTTTGTGGGAAGATTGGAGCCGAGAAGCTTTAAAAAATCGGTTGGCTCTTAATCAGATAGAAGCTGAGGAAACTGGGTTTCAACAAAACGCGGTCGTCATGCAGTTACATAGTTATTGCCAGCGGACTGAAGAGCATTTAGAATGTCTGGGAGATCTAGTAAATCATTTGAACAATCGAGTTGATGAAGATACTGCCAGACTCGAATTAATTGCTGAGGAATTAGGCTCAGGAATTCGCACTCTCAGACTGCTGCCTTTGTCTACTATTTTTAATCTATTTCCCCGAGCGGTTAGAGACTTGGCGAAACGGGAAGGAAAAGAAGTTGAATTAGTCATCGAAGGTGGAGAAATTCTAGTTGATAAACGCATTTTAGAAGAAATGAAAGACCCTTTGATGCACATGATTCGGAATGCGATCGACCACGGCATCGAGACTGCCGCTGGACGCGAAAAGCTCGGCAAACCTCCCGCCGGAACTCTCCGAATTAAAGGCTACCATACTGCTAGTAATATTATTATTGAAGTTGCTGATGATGGCCAGGGTCTGAATCTCGATCGCATTAAACAAACTGCTCTCAAACGCAACATCTGCACGCCGGAAGCACTCGCCATCATGACAGAAAGCCAAATTCAATCCCTGATTTTTTCTCCTGGTTTTTCCACCAGAACATTTGTTACTGAAATCTCGGGTCGGGGAGTGGGTTTAGATGTAGTTAAGACTAATGTTGAAGCACTAAAAGGCAGCATTCAAGTTGAATCTGTATCAGGAAAAGGATGCAGCTTACGGCTCCTACTCAGCACGTCTATAGCTACTGCTAATATATTAATTTTTGCGGTTGAAAATCTTGCTTACGGGCTGCCAATTGAGTTTGTGGAAACGGCAAAAATGGTTGCTTATTCTGATGTTTTTACCGTGGAAGGTAAGGCAACTATACTTGCCAATGGTCAGCCCATATCAGTTGCTTATTTGGCAGATATACTAGAATTAAACAAGAGAGCATGGCTTCCGAAAAATCGGGAGTGGACACAGGAAAGCGGGATAGATATCAACAGAAAAGTAGAGGGATTCTCCCTGAATTCAAATTCACCGAAAATGTCTTGTATTGTTCTGAAAGTTGGGGAGGAAAGATTGGGATTATTTATAGATGCTTTGATTGAGGCACAGGATGTGGTGATTAAACCTCAAAGTCAATTGCTGAAACGGGTGCGAAATGTTTCAGGTGCAACGATTCTCGGGACGGGGGAAGTTTGTATGGTACTCAATCCCCACGATTTGATAAAATCTGTACGCCAGCAAGTTTCGCCGCGTGGGGTTTCTGGTGGGCGATCGCCTATTGAGACGGTCAGCCGAAAACAAGTTATACTTTTAGCAGAAGACTCGATCGCTACCCGCACTCAAGAAAAGCGTATCCTGGAAGGCGCGGGTTACGAAGTTGTGACAGCGGTAGACGGATTGGATGCTTTCCATAAATTAAAAACTCGCTACTTTGATGCAGTGATTTCTGACGTGCAAATGCCAAATTTAGACGGTTTGGCGCTGACTGTTAAGATTCGAGAGCAAAAAGAATACAGTGAGTTGCCGATAATTTTAGTGACATCTTTGGCGTCGGATGAAGATAGAAAAAGAGGGGCTGATGCCGGGGCAAATGCTTATATTCCTAAAGGTACGTTCAATCAAGATGTGCTGGTAGAGACACTAAAAAGGTTAGTTTAACCATTAGTCATTAGTCATTAGTCATTAGTCATTAGTTATTAGCCATTTGTTATTGACTACCTATTAGCAATGCCCAATGCTCAGTCTCCAGTGCGCAATTCCCAGTGCATCGAAGCCCAATTTACCATTCCCAATTTACCAATAAACTGATGTTATCGCCCATTAAATTATTGTTAGTTGAAGATTCTCCAGTAGTTACGATCGTCCTCAAACGAATTTTTGATTCCTCGCCCGAAATCCAAGTTGTAGGAACCGCTTCCAACGGATTAAAAGCACTGGAATTAATACCTAAACTTCACCCAGAAGTAATCTGTACTGATTTGAACATGGCACCAATGAACGGGTTAGAATTCACGAAAGAAGTAATGAAGAAATATCCGCTACCAATTTTAGTAATTAGTGCTTCAGTGCAAGCGGATGATACTCAAAATGTATTTCAAGTGTTAAATGCTGGTGCATTGGATGTTTTTCCGAAACCGATTGGCGGGTCGGTATCAGATTACGCTCGCATGGCCAATCAATTAATAGCTAAAGTTAAAATACTCTCAGGAGTTAAAGTATTTACACGGCATCAAAGAATGGTGCAAAAAGAAGATAATAACAAAATTGTAAAAATCAACCAAGTACCAGTTTCTAATTACAAATTTTCCAACGAAAATGTTAAATCTTCAACTATTAAAGTCTTGGCTATAGGGGCTTCTACAGGGGGGCCTCAAGCACTGTACGCTATTATTTCTAAGCTTCCGGCTAATTTTCCAGTGCCTGTAATTTGCGTTCAGCACATCAGTGAAGGTTTTTTGAAAGGATTAGTTGATTGGCTGGCTTGTGAATCTAAACTGCCGGTAAAAATAGCGGGTTTGGGGGAATTACCGCAAGCTGGTATTGTTTACTTTCCGCCAGAAAAACGTCATTTAGAATTGGATTCTCAAGGGCGATTTATTTATTCTCAAGCTGAGCACGTCGCGGGACACTGCCCCTCAATAACGGTAACATTTAAGTCAGTTGCTAAAGTTTACGGTCGGGCTGCGGCGGGTGTTTTGCTGACAGGAATGGGTAGAGATGGTGCTGAGGGAATGTTGGCGATCGCCCAACTCGGCGGCTTGACAATTGCTCAAGATGAAGCTAGTTGCGTTGTTTTCGGAATGCCGAAAGAAGCGATCGCCCTCTGTGCGGCCCAATATATTCTACCTGTCAGCGCGATCGCTCCTCTACTCCTGACAAAATTAAAAATTTAGGACTAACCCCCCAAATAGTGCAGAATACCCCGCCCCCCGACGGGTTAAAGAAGCCGGGGTTATAAAGGACGATCGCCACTTTTTAGTTCATTAATTACTCAAAACTGAACTTTTTTTTCTAAGTCTGATTATTTGATTTTAATAAACTTACCAATTACCTCGCGCAATTTATCAGCATCAAACGGCTTAGTTAAATACTCGGTTGCTCCCGCCAAACGCCCCTGTACCTTATCAAAGGCTCCATCTCGCGCTGTCAGCATTACGATCGGCAAATTCTGAAACTGAGGCAAGCTGCGCACTGTGCGGCAGAGTTCCAACCCGTCAATCCCAGGCATCGAAACATCGAGCAACAAAACCGAAATTTGTTCGTGATAAATCGTTGATAAAGCATCCACTGCATTGTCGGTTACGAGAACTCTAAACTCTTTGCTTAAAGCCTGTTTAACAAGTCCTTGCATCACGACGCTATCATCAACTGCCAAAATAGTTGGTACTTGACTATTACTTGCACACATATTTTTCTCCCTGTTTATTTATAGTTCTTGAAAATACAAAACATAATTCCCCCCGTCATTTTTTGAGAGTTGCCTCTGGGTAATAATTCCCAACCCCGTTGGAGCGTTAGTAGAAACCTTACCCCTGTTTTTTTTACCTAAAACTCGAAAAAAGGGATTGGGAGAGTGGTCGATCGGGGATTACAAAAGTTGCCAAATGTGCATCCCAGCCCATAAACCCTAGACGGTCGAGTTTGACCAACTATTGTTACAAATTTTAACATATTAGCAATCTTTTGTAGTTCATCTCCTAAGTGTAGTTGAACAGCAGGCTGCGGCACAGCTCGGTAAAGGACATTGGTATTGTGGCACAAGCCAATGATTTAAATCTACCAGCAAGCCCCCTACCCACGATTAAACAAGTCTGTTAAAATGTAATTAAACTGATTAAAAAATTCTAGATAAGCAATCGCCATATATTTTGGAAAGCTGCTTCCTCCCAACAGAGGCTTTTAGATTTAGAGAGCCGGAGGTATTCAAAAGCAGAATTCACTGGAAGTATAATTTATACAGTCTTAGATCTGGGGTGATCTAACTCCCATAATTCCAAAGTTTCCCTGTCAGTCAAGAGGTTAGTCTGAGTTCGGCGCAAGCAGCCTGCGCGGGACTTGCGCCCACATTCTCCCAGCACAAAATTCATAGCTTGTTTTTTAAGGGAAGTATTGAGAAGGGCGGTTGCCACCAACTAGACGGGCAGTTACAAATGATAAAAGCACCTTGCCTCTTGGTAAAAAAAGTGTTCAAGCTCCATAACATCGACTTGTATCAGCTTCTTGGCTCTGATCCAGAGGTTTGCTTGGACAATTTGGTCGGTTTGGCAGCCCATATCAGCCGAACTCCTATTGCTTTCTTGAGCTTGATTGACGGTAACCGCCACTGGTTGAAGTCGCAGTTAGGTTTCGATCGAACTTTGGCCGATAGTTACCTGAATTTTTGCGCTCGCGCGCTAGACCGCACTCCCGAAGAGTTCGCCGTCGGCTCAAACTCAAACTCGGAATTTGACCGGGCAATTCCCCTGCAAAAACCGCCAGTTGCTCCCGAATCTGCGATCGAACCCCCTGCAAATTCCTTTAAGGAACCGCCCGCCGCCATTGTCCGAGACGCTTCCACAGACGTGGGATTTGCCGAGCATCCGCTGACCGTTTCCTACCCCTTCGTGAAATTTTACGCCGGAATCCCAGTCGTAACCTCAGATGGGCAGATGCTGGGAGTGCTATCCGTCATGGACTCCGTGCCGAGACACTTGACAAAAGAAACCATAGAAGCTATTAAAGCTTTGAGTCGGCAAGTTGCGAGTTTGGTGGAGCTGCGCTGGCAATTAGTCAAAGCCCAGAAACAGTTGCCAGAAGTAGAAGATATCACCTCTGAGAGCCAGCAAATCTCGCAGTTAGTTCGTCGTGGCTCGAACCGATCCAGGTTCTGTGCGGTACAGACGCCACAGAGCGGCACCAGAATATACCGAACAAAAAAGCTCCCGACGCTCGGAAGAACCGCCAAATCTCAATATTTGTGGGAAACTTCAGCAGGCATCGGGCGCTATCCTGATACCAAAAAAATCCGAGAAATCGTTGCCCGATCGCGGGGCAGCTCCCAGGGCCAACTAAGGGCAGCCTCGCTACAAGATCCATCGCGCTTGGGAGCCCTGCAAGCTAAAGTAGGTGCAGTCCTCGGACAAGGCGGGAAACTATCAGCCATCCTCAACCGCTGCACCGAGGCAATGGTAGAGTACCTCGACGCCACAGCGGCGAGCATCTGGACGTTCAACCCGCAGACTGAGCGGTTAGAATTGCAGGCTAATTCAGGACTCAGCAGCGAAGAGTGGGCAGGGGATAGAGAAGATTGGGTGCGAGCAGAACCGGGAAAACTCCAAACGGCTCCTGTGTGCCTACTGTCGAACCCGTCTCTCTGCGCCATTGCCTATCCGCTGATTGTCGAAGAGCGGCTGGTGGGAGTGATGCTTCTGTGCAGTAGCGCTTTGGCAAGCGACGGAGCGCTAGAAGTTCTGGGCTGCGTGGCTAACGCCATCGCCGTGGCGATCGATCGCCACGCCGCCCGAGAAGAATTGTTGAGCCACCGCGAAGGCCTGCTGTTCGGCCTCGCCAGCCAGATGCGGAATTCCCTCGACCTCGACAAAATTTTAGATACGGCTGTCAACGAAATTCGCAGCTTGTTGCAGGTTGACCAGTGCTACTTTTTGTGGTACTCAATCTCGCGAGACGGGGAGCCAAGCTTTGCGATCACCCACGAGGCGGCAAATCCCGAACTCAAAGAGCGGCTCACAGAATACCCGATCGAACAAGTAACGCTGCTGGCTGAGAAAATTAGCCACCGCCAAACGCTGCGGATTGGCGACGCGGCAACAGCACTCTGCATAGAACCGCCCACGCGAGTTTTTTTGACCAGTCTCGGGATTGTTTCTAACCTGCTGCTGCCGCTCAAGACTCGCTCCGGTCAAATGGGTGCTGTAGTTTGCAACCATTACAGCAGCAGCCGTTCATGGGCGACGAGCGAAGTGGAATTGCTGCAAGCGGTGGTGGATCAACTGGCGATCGCGATCGACCAAGCCGAACTTTACGCCCAAACCCGGGCGGCCGCCTTAGCCGCTCAAACTCAAGCCCGCCAACTGACGGAAACATTGCAGAGTTTGCAGCAGAAAGAAGCTCAGCTCATCCAAAACGAAAAAATGTCCTCTCTCGGTCAAATGGTCGCCGGCGTCGCCCACGAAATTAACAATCCGGTTAATTTTATTTACGGCAACTTGACTTATTGCAAGCAGTACATGAAAAATCTGCTGGATTTGCTGCACTTGTATCAAAAGCACTACCCCGAGCCTTGCCACGAAATTCTCCACAAAAACGAAGAAATCGATGTTGATTTCATAGTTCCGGATTTGCTGAAAATTCTGTCTTCAATAGAGATAGGAACCGAACGCATCAGCAAAATAGTCCTGTCTCTGCGGAACTTCGCGCGCCTTGACGAAGCCGAGATGAAGCCGGTGGACATTCACGAAGGGATTGACAGCACGCTGCTGATTTTGCAGAGCCGCTTGAAGTCAAACGAGCTAATACCGGGAATTGAGGTAATTAAAGACTACGGCGACTTCCCGAAGGTAGAGTGCTATCCCGGACAGCTCAACCAAGTATTTATGAATATTTTGGGGAATGCGATCGACTCTTTGGAAAATCAGCCCGCACCCAAGACGATCAAAATCTCGACTGCGTTGGTGGATCGAGACTCGGAGGCTGGTGAGTCAGGAAAGCCGATCGGTCAAGTTGTGGTGATTCGGATTCAAGACAGCGGGCCGGGATTGGTCGAAAAAGCTAAATGCCACTTGTTTGACCCTTTCTTTACCACTAAACCTGTGGGCAAGGGTACAGGGCTCGGCTTGTCTATCAGCTACCAGATTGTGGTGGAAAAACACGGAGGCAGCTTGAAGTGTATCTCGGAACCTGGACAGGGAGCGGAGTTCTGGATTGAAATCCCGGTAGCTCGCCCCCCTAAGATCAAAGAATAAACCTGCAGGCGATCCGTTTCAAAAACATTTTTTAAATTTTATTGTCAAAATGCTTGACAGATTGCTGTGTTAGAATGTTAAGATAGTGAAGGTTAAGACGTTGGGGCGTCGCCAAGTGGTAAGGCAGCGGGTTTTGGTCCCGCCATTCAGAGGTTCGAATCCTTTCGCCCCAGTTAAATTGTGTCCGGTAAATCAATTATTTAACTGATTGTTGATAGTCAGCGCTTGGCTGACCAGAGAAAAACCACTTTCTAACTACAAACCTAATTAAGACTTGCTGACAGGATATAAGAAACCGGGGTTTCTTGCTGCGGGTTTTGCCTAAAAGCGTAGATTTGTGGTCAAGAAATTGGTTTCTTTGGTCGGGAGTGCCGATTTTTCGCAGAAACCGTTGTTTGTGCGTAATATCACTTCTGACTGCACCGGAATTGTATAGCAGAAGGAAGAAGGAAGAAGGAAGAAGGAAGAAGCAATAAAATCAATCGTTTCAGCCATTAACAACGTCCTAACCGTCTTGGCGGTTGCTATAAAATCGAGTCAACATTCAACACTCATATCAAATCCGGTTGCATTGGAATGATTAAACCGCTCTTGACGCCGAGAAAACAGAGGAAGAGAACAGAGAGACGAATAATTCCGATACTACCGGATTGGATATCAACCATCCTTCAGTTTTTCGACTAACAGTCAACAGTCAACCCGCCCTATTCGATCTCACGGCAAAATGCTGGGGCCGCGAGCGTTTAGCCGATCGAAAACGTATCGAGAAATTGCTGGAAATGCTGTTTCGTCCTTGGCATAAGCCGGAGCGTCTGCGAAAACGACTAAGATATAAATCGCGCGATCGTCTAAAGTTCTGACAAATGCCGCTTCGCTGCGGGATTTGGAAGTATAGCCCACTTTAGAACCAAAATAAATATTAGTTGGTAAAGATTCGCCGAGAAATCCTTGTATCGAGTTGCTAGGGTCATTTTTCCAGGCCTTGGGGTCTAAGTCTCTAGTCAGCAAGTAAGCCATTTTGCGGCTGGCGACGCTAGAAACCGCTTGTCTAGTATAGATTTCATATATTAATCTGGCGGCTTGGTCGGTAGTTACTTGATTGCGAATCGGCTGAGAAGCATCGCCCCGCAATTGCAAGTCGCGACCGATTGGCCCTTCTTGTCTTAAATAGTATATGGGATAATTTTTGGTGCTTATACGAATATCATTGTAGCCTGCTGACTGGAAAAATGTGTTAATTTGAGTGCGCTTTTTCAGCCAGGTTTGCAACTCTTCTCCTGCCAGCCGTCCGCCGGATTTTGTATCGGTGATTTTGTCTAAAAGCTTGCTGGCAGCATCGTTGTTGGAGACGCGAATCATTTGTTCTAGGTCGTCTTTAAAGGCAGATTCTCTTTGGGTAATTAGGCCTTTTTCTATGGCTGAGTAAAAGGCTGCCATCCAAAATAACTTGGCAACGCTAGCGGGAAATCTGAGAGCTTGATTTTGATATCCGGCGAAGGTGTGAGTTTTGGAATTACTGACATCCATTAAGGTAATTGATAGCTGTTCTGCGGGCAGCCCTTTGCTGGTCGCAATGTTCACAGCTTCATCAACAATCCCTTGCAATTCTTGAGAGTAAACTGGACTGGGAGGTGTTTTGATATTGTAGCTGAAGATAGGCTCGCTTTGACGATCGGCTAAATTTTCCGATGTTTGAATTGTCGGTGGCGATAGTGGTTCTTGAGGCGAGATGACCTGTTGAGGCAAAATGACTGGCGGTTCAGGGGGACGGCGAATTCTGAACGGTATTGTGATAATCCAACCGATCGCGATGACCCCAGCAATTAAGCACAGGATGTTACGGTATTTTAAGCGAGAAAATTTCGTCCTGACTCGGCGACGGGATTGGACAGGACGCTGGCTGCTTTGGCGTCGCGACCCGATTGGGCTCACGGGATGGATTGGGCGTCGGGGTTGGATTGGGCGGCGTCGGCGTTCTACTTGCATTACAGTTTTGTGGTATCAGACTCGCACGATCAGTTTATAATAGGGCGGCGTCTAAATGACAAGTGTGTCGATCGAGTCCGCTGTTGCCAATTTTATCTGTCTGCTAGGCTGATTTATAGTTCTAATAATTGTAAAAATTTCAGGATAGCACTCAGTGGAAGCAAAATCCTTTGAAAAACATGAGAAATTTTTGGAGTCTGGCTGTTTTAGGATTTGCGATCGCCTGCGTGAATAATTTTTTGATACCTAATGTTTGGGCATTTCAGTCTCAAGCTGCCGGGGGATATGTTGTCTCGCGACAAACAGAACGACAGGGCGCGGATGTAGTGTCAGAATTGACAGGAGAAAGCGAAAATCGGGAACTGACAAACAACCAAACTGTTTCCAGTTTCCCGAGTATATTTTGGGACTTCAAGAATTTACCTGAAATTTCCTATTCCCAATTGCTGGAAGTGCTGGCGAGACGACCTGACTCCAATAATACGAAAAGAGAAACTGCTGCACAACCCGAAGACATAGCACGTTTTGAAAAGGTTGTACAGTATGCAAAACGACAAAATTTGCACGATCGACCGATCGGAGAAATCGTTCAGGCGATCGCGGATAATTTCCTAGGAAAGCCCTACGCCGAGGGTTTGCTGGACAAATCCGGCGAAGAAAAGTTGATTGTAACGTTGAATAAATTTGATTGCGTTTTGTTTGTAGAAACCGTTTTGGCGATCGCCAGGGGCGTAGCAGTACAAGATTACGACTATCAAAATTTTGTCAATCGCATAGAAGAACAGCGGTATTTAAACGGTAAAATCAACGGTTATTGCAGCAGATTGCATTATTTTTCCGAATGGATTAACGACAATCAAAAACGGCAAACAGTGGAAAATATCACCGCTGAATTAGGCGGAGTGCCCATGAATAAAACACTAAATTTTATGAGCCAGCACCGCAGCAGTTACCCGCAAATGGTCAAAGACGAAGCAACTTATCAGTGCATTGTCAGCCAAGAAGCAGACTTAGCCAAAACGACTGTTAATTACATCCCGACAAATCGGATAAAAAGTGTTTATTCTCAGTTAAAACCGGGGGATATTGTAGCGGTAGCGACGGAGGTTAAAGGATTGGATGTCACCCACACGGGTTTAGTCTACCGCAATGCTGACGGCAATATGGGTTTAATTCACGCTTCGCCGGCTGGGGAGGTGACAGTTGCTTACGACTTGCAGAGATATATTAGGAGAGGCGAAAGTGCGATCGGCATTGTAGTCGCTAGGGCGAAAACACCTCATTAACCCTCTTTTGTCACTCTCGTGGTAGTATAATCCGTGACACACCCCAAAAGCATTGCCAGTCCTATGGTAGAGCCTCGTCAACCACTACCCACAGTCAAATTTATAGATGAATACTGTCAAATTTACCAAAACATATTTCCAGAAGTTAGGAGCTTTGAAGCTTTTAAGTACTTACATGTCCGTATGATATCGGACATAAAACGGCTCTCCTGAGTTTATGGTGATATTTTTATCTAATTAGAGAAGCAAGCTATAGCGTTTCTCAGAAAGATGAGGTACAATAACAGCAGTGAGTAAACCAATTCCTCATATCGGATAATGTAACTTGATTGAAGGCAAACT
>NZ_SRRZ01000020.1:0-45069 GCF_013179805.1 Microcoleus asticus IPMA8
CATCTTTCACCGATCGCGTCATTGGTTTTCTCACCGGATGGTCTTGGATTTTACATTCTTTATCTCTATCACATCTTTAAAAAAATGGTATGAGATCTGCTGAATATATCCATCCTTCTACAATAGCTTTAGTAATATTACTTAAAGGAATATTATCCAGAAGACTCTCGACAGCAGATATACTACCAGCTTTGACAGCACTAGCTACGCGAGACTTTAAAGCAGGAGGAGTTTCATCGTTAACATAGGCTACTTTTTCAGCCTCAGTAGCAGTAGGGTTTGACTTCTCTAGTTGCCTGAGAAGTTGCTGAATTTCGACAGCAGCTTCAGCAAGTGTTTGTTTTCTTTCACTTCCTTGATTAATGGTTCCACCAACATAATCACCACAAATGTAAAAACCTCCCTCCTGAACAATGATCTGACTAAACTGATTCACTAAAGAAGATCGTGTACTATCTAAAGCTTTTCTGAACGCATCAATAGTAGCAATTGTAATTAAGCCCAGAATAACTATCAAGGCCTGCTGTAACTCAGCAGCCATCTCAATCTTGACTAACACACCAATTATAGAAAGAAGTATTATTGAAAGATACACCGCAACCGAAGTTTTAAGTCGCTTTTCAAATTTGAACGCACTAATTAAATCTAGTTTATTCTCTTCCATTTTTCTGATCCTCAGACTGATTATCCTTGTCCTTTCCCTTATAGAGAAGTTCATTTGAATCTTTGGAAAAGCCTTTCAACCCATCTAAAAAGTCGCCGATTTCTCCCAAAGAATAGCCTAAAGGTTTAGCCAATCCTAAAATTAAAAATAGCGAACCTGCTAAAGGAACAGTTTGTATTAATAAAACCCCTATTCCAACGGAAAAAAGGCTAGCTACCATTTGTTGATATCGTTGAAAAATGTCTTTTTATTTTGCTTTGTGAAGTTGAAGTTCTGCCGATTGTTGTGTGTAATTTAATTGCCTTTCTTTTCTATCCAATTCATGAAGTCCCTGTCTCAACTCTATCAATATTTCGTATTCTTCTGGTGTTTTCGCTAGTGCGAATTTTTCAACCAGAATCTCTTTATAAACTTGGATGTCTGATTGATTTTCCTGTTTTGTACTCTCTCCACTCTGCATCTGATAAGGAAGGCAGCAAAGTGATATTTCTTGGTTGATCTAGTTTTTCATCGGTCATTTCCTACCTCTGCATTGGCAAGTAGTTAGGTACAATACCAGTTGCTCCTATAATTTCTGCTTTATATGGGATTATGAACATTTTAAGATCCTCATAGTAGACTTTTAACGCAAAAACTTCAAGGCAGAAAAAGTTGGAAAAAGTTGGATCTTTCTCAAATTGGCACAAACAATTCGGAGGCGAGGTCAAAAAAGTTGGAAAAAGTTGGAAAAAGTAGGGTATAGTAACGGTATTCATCTCATCGGCCTACCTATGAACATTCCTCAGATGTTGCAATCCGTCGATGAAACTGTCTGCGCTAAGACAGGCAAACATTTAAACGACTTGCAGCGGAGAATTATCGCGGGAATACTGAATCGTCAAAAGTATGCTGGGGTTGCAGAAACATACGGTTACAGTGACAAGCACGTTAAAAAAGTCAGTCACGAGCTTTTACAAATGTTATCTGATATCTTTGGCGAACAAGTTAAAAAAAGTAATCTTGAATCTGTGCTAGAAGGTCACATAAATGTAAATATAAGTTTAGGAAATAAAAACACTTGGAATAAAAATAATGTCAATATAGGTTACACCCACAATTGCCCCGATGCTTCAGCTTCTACCCCAGATGAAAGTCAGCCTGCAACTCCTGACTTCCAGCAGCAAAGCAATAATTACACAGGCCTCGCAATAATTGAATTAATTGATAAGTTGCGTCAGTTTGGTTTGACGGATGAGCAAATTGCAGAAGCGCTAAATCTACCCTTGAATGAACTTAATAGGGTGGATTTAGAAATTTGATTTGTTGGCTGGGAATGTAGCGAGAGTGCTAGAGGCTGTGCTGCGACGGGACATCAATATTGTGTGAAATATGTGTCTTAATCCTATTGATTTTTTTCCCCGCAAGCCATCAACCAAAAACTCATCATCGATCGCCCGCAGCTACAAACTCATCCCGCGAAACCAGATAGCTGGCTATTTCTGACTCTGAAACCAAGCCCTGTTTGACCAATTGCAAAATGGGGCCGGAGTCAAGCAAAGGTTGAAACGCCTCAATTCCGATGATATCGCTGTGGCTGACAACCGCTTCTAAATCAACGCTAACAAACCCAGCTTCTTTGAGAATGCGGCACAGATTTCGCCCGACGGATAAATCGCCGCCCCGCGATGCCATCACCTGCTTGAATTTCTCCCGGACAATCTCGACTGACCAAGGTGGATTTGTCAGCCAAAACAGATCCGCGTCGCTATCAATAATCACCAGTTTGCCGCCGGGTTTCAAGATGCGGAATATTTCTCTAGCTGCTGCGACGGGATCTGGGAGGTGAACGAACAGCAAACGGGCGATCGCAAAATCGAAAGTGTTAGCCGCCAAACCAGTATCCGCAACCGATGCTTGGATGCGATCTACTCGATCGCCCCCTTTGTCCTGCAAATATGCTACTGCTTTTTCGTGCAGTACCGGGTCAATTTCTACCGCCGTTACCGAACTGTTTGGCAGCAACTCTAACAGTTTTTCGGTAAAAAATCCCGGCCCGCTTCCAGCTTCCAAAACATTCATCCCGTCGGCTAAACCGAACCACTTTAAAGTGCGCGCTTCCTTTTCCCAACTGAGGAGAACTTGAGCTTTTAACCGCTGAATTTCTCCCTCAAATTCTAGATTGAACGTGTTTGCTTGATACGAACCTTCTGCTGTCATAAAATCATTCCTCTTACCGCGAAACTGGTGGCTGCAAAATTTCAGCATCCTTTGCTATTTCCGTTTCCTCCAAAACCGGCTCTAAAACCGGAGGAGGAATCGGCACTTCTTCAACTACCTGATGCTTTTCCAAAGTCAAACGAGACTGCGACGAACCAGACAATCTTTTCAACAATTTCGGTGTCGGATCGTACAGCAAATAAATAATTCGATCGCCCGCTTGCCAAATCTGGGTTGCCGAGACTACTTGCAAGTATCCTTGCCTTTCCAGCAGCAGCGGTGCCAACTCCCCGGCTTGAACCAAAGCTTGCAAGTGAGCAATCTGAAACTGCAATCCCTCACTTTTTAACTCAGTTTCCCCCAATTTTACTTCGCCGTCGCTCAAATATTCGTTCCAATCCTTCAGCGACAAATCGGAGACAAAAGCTTGATTGATTTTAGCCTGATTTGCAGGCGTATTTGCTTGCGGATCTTTGGGGAATATTGCCAAAACCCTCGGCGGTGCAAACTCTTCGGCCGCTCGCTGAGCTAACACTAAGTTTACCTCGCCGTTGTTAGTCATTGCCAAAAAAGTTCCCATCGAATCGAGTCCGGCTTCTTCTAACACGCTGTGGTCGAGAGCACTGCTCAAAAACACTCGCAAACCTTCTCGTTCTGCTTGTGCGCAAGCTTCCGGGTCGGTGTCGATAATTGCCACAGATTCTCCGCGTTCTTGAAACAAGCGAGCAATTAATCTGCTCAAAGGATTTGACCCCACAATTGCTGCACCGGTTACAGATTTTGAGGTGATGCCCAACAGTTGAGCCATCCGTCCGGCGGTTAGTCCCTGGACAAAAACTGTCATAATAATTGTTAGGAAAACTAAGGCTTTAATCGAGTCGCCGCCGTTGATTCCCCGCTGGGTGAGCAAAATTGCAAATAAAGATGCGATCGACGCTGAGACAATTCCCCTCGGCGCTACCCAACAAATAAATAATTTCTGCCGCCAATTCAGTCCGCTGTTCCAAGTACACAGCCAAACATTGATCGGCCGCACTACCCACATTAAAGCTAAAACTGTAAACAAACTTCCCCAACCGAGGGCGACCACACTAGCGAGGGATAAATCGGCCGCTAGCAGCACGAATAGAACGGAAATAGCAAGGACTGTGAGTTGACCTTTAAACCTCCTCAGCAGCCTTTCTTCTGGGACAGCAGCGGTTCTGAGGACGATGCCGGATACCACAGTTGCCATCAGTCCAGATTCGCTGCGGATTTCTTCTGCTAAGCCGAAAAATCCCCATAAACTGGCTAAAACTACTAAGTTTTTGAGGTCTTCTGAGAGAAATTGCGATCGCTTGAGAATGAATCCCAGCAGCCAACCTCCCGCAACTCCGACGATTGCGCCAACGAAAAGCCGCACGATTAAATCTCGGAACAAAACCAGCAAATCAGGATTGCCGTTTAAAATAATATTCAGCACCAATACTGCCAGAATTGCTCCGACAGGATCGATTAAAACGCCTTCAGCTTCTAGCAAAGCGGCGACTTGTTTGTCAACCGATACTTGTTTGAGTAAAGGGCCGATTACTGTCGGACCGGTGACGACTACTAGAGAAGCATACAGAAATGCGATCGGCCAGGGAAATTCCCCCAACCAGTGTGCGGCCATTCCGCCGCCAATTAGCGTAATTAAAGTGCCTACCGTAACTAAATTGCGGATGCTGCCGGAAACTTTGCCCAAATCTCGCAATTCCAAATTCAAGCCGCCTTCAAACAGAATTAACGCTACGCAAAGCGATACCATAACTTCCAAACCGCTGCCCAGCAGATTGGGGTGCAGCAATCCCAAGCAGTCTGGGCCGGCTAAAATGCCAAACAACAGCAAAAAGACGATCGCCGGAACTTTCAGATAAGCTGCGAGAACTTGAGCGCTGATGCCACAGATGACGGTCATGACCATCAACTGGGTGATGTTAAAGGGGATTTCCATAGATATAATTGTTACAGGCTGCCCGCTCAGTTTTAAATGTTCGATCGCGGGTAATTGGAGTGCAGGCGCTCTTTTCGGCGCAGCTTACAAACTCGGCACGGCCCTGGATTTTTCCCAATAAGATTAAAAAACCTTGATAGTCGCTATAACTTTATCAGATAATCCTCTTGGCGTCAAAGATGGCAGCAAGCTGTAGCTAAGCGAGAGATGGTCTGTTATGTTCGAGAGTTCGACGGGGATGCGCACACAGAGGGAGAGGATTTGACTTGTTTTGATGTGGAGTCAATCTCAAATCTCAAATCTCAAATAGCAAGATTTGGCGGCTTTTCAATTACAGAGCCGTCAAACCCCCAGATTCATTTGTGGAGTCAATCTACAATCTAAAAGAATCTAAAATCGCAAGATTCATCTGTAGAGTCAATCTAAAATCTACAACTTTAAATATCTAATCTATCATCGATTGGCATTCTGCCACCTGCGAAAAAACTCCGATAGAATGGCCGGCGAAATTCGCCCTTCCAGCCAATCTAAAGACTGGTTTTGGTTGGGTGCTGCCCGATAAAATTTGCACGCATCTATCAGCCGAATCGGAGAATTATTGACAGTAGATTGAGAGCGCCACTTTTGCGCAAAATCGGTAAGAATAGCCGGAGAAATTTGTGTTTGCAGCCAATCTAAAGCTTGGTCTTGTTGTGCTAAACCGCGATAAAATTTGCCGACATCTATCAATCGCAAATTAGTGTCTGGAGGTAAGGCAGTTGCCCGCCATTTTTGAGCAAAGTCCCCTAAAACAGAGGTAGGCACCTGACTTTGCAGCCAAATTAAGGCAGTATCTTGGCTAGCGCTAGCTTGATAAGACGAGAATACCTGAGTCAGCCGCACACCTGATATGGGAGGGGGAGTTGGAGTGGGAGTCGGCTGCGGGGCGGGTGTCGGCGCTGGTGGGGGGACAACTACTTTGGGAGATTTTCGCATCAAAGCGGCCCAGGTTTTGAGGCTTGCAATCCCGTCTGGATTGAGACCTTGAGATTTCTGAAACGAGATGAGCGCCGCTGTGGTGGTGGCTCCAAATTTACCGTCCATCGCGCCTTGATAAAAACCTTTAATTCTTAATTCCTTCTGGATGTCTGCAACTTTATAACTTAGGGCGCCTTCTCGGACGCTTTCATAAATATTGGTATCTACATTGCCCGATACGCCGGACACGGTGCCTGTATCGCTGTACTGCCAAAAAGTCCAAGTTTTCCAGCCGCCGGGAACCCAAGGTTCCTCAGCACTGGTATAGTGAGCAATCCACAGCGGGTAATCGGCAAACCGTTTTGTCCCCAGGCTGTCCCAGAAACCGGGGTAAGTGTAGATAATCGGCCGCATCAACGTGGCTTTTTCGACTGCTTCTAACCAAATTGCCGCTCGATCGCACAATTGAGTCACAGTCAAACCGCCTGTAGTTTCCAAATCCAAGACTGCCGGCAAATCCCCCGCTTCGAGTTTTACAGTTTTCAAGAACAAATCTATTTGTCCTTGAACGCTGCTTGCAGGTCGAAAAAAGTGGTAAGCACCGCGTTGAATCCCTGCCGCTTTCATCGCCGCCCAATTGCGAGCGAAAGTTTGGGCAACTAAGGTTGCACCCTCGGTCGATTTGACAAAACTGAAGGTAATACCATCCCGGGCAACTGCTTGCCAATTGACATTGGGCTGGTAGTCGGAAACGTCTATACCGCGAATACTCATATACGAAGAGTTGAGAAAAGCTGGTTTGGTCTGAAGCAGCGACTCGATTAAGGGTACATTAAATTGTAATGCTAAGTCGCTAAGTGTTTTTTTTGCAGGGGAGATTGTGCAAATGAACTTCGATCGAATAGAGCCCGGCCCCGGTCAAGAGTCTGTTTGGGATTACCCGCGTCCCCCTCGCCTTGAGGAATTGACCAAACACGTACAGATAGTTTTTAATGGAGTGACGATCGCCGACACGCGCCGTCCTCAGCGGGTATTGGAGACAAGCCACCCTCCTGCCTACTATATCTGCCCCGAGGACATCAAAATGGAATATTTGCACAAAACTTTACGGGGTTCTTGGTGCGAGTGGAAGGGACAAGCCGGTTATTACACTGTGACGGTGGGAGAAAAGGAAGTAGTAAATGCTGCTTGGTTTTATCCCAATCCCACCCAAGTCTTTGAGGCTATTAAAGATTATGTATCTTTTTATCCGAGCAAGATGGATGCCTGTTATGTGGACGGGGAATTAGTGCAATCTCAACCAGGGGATTTTTACGGTGGCTGGATTACCAAAGATATTGTCGGCCCGTTTAAGGGAGGGCCAGGAACTTGGGGCTGGTAAGGGAATGTTGAGTTTTGACTTGAGAACAGTGGCAGAAACCACGTTTTTTTTACGCAAAGCCTCGTTACAGCTTCAGCCCGGTTTAAAAACCTGGTTTCTTGAGTTTGTGGGCGCCGTGAATGAGCTGAGGACTTGCCCAGAAACCTGTTTTTTTTACTACGCAAAAAGCCAACTATCAAAAAATGAGTAATAATTCCATAAATCTATAATTGAGTGAAGATGAATCAATGCAGTGCAGCAGGCACGGCAGAAGCTAACGCAGCAGGTTATCCATTGAAATAAACAGTGTCGTCAAAAATACAGCCACTGCTAATATATAAATGTTAGTATAAGTTAATACCTGACACTAGCTTTATTGCTTCTTTATTATTTATTTATTCGGATCTGCGCTGTGTCTTTTGAATTTATCTCGCCATCTAACTCGCCAGAAAAACTACCAAAAAATTTATCTTTAGAGTCTACTCTTAAGGATCTGGCTGTATTCAATTTTCAAGTTGAAGCTTCATCCCTAGCCAAAGAAGTAGCCCGGTTTTTTCAAGCTCACCCGCTGCTTCCGGGAGTTATCTTGACCGTAAAGGGCGAATTTTTAGGGATGATATCGCGTCGGCGATTTATGGAACGCATGAGCCGCCCTTATGGAGTAGATATATTTGCTTGCAGACCGATTATAGCTTTGTATCAAATAGCTCAAACCGATATTTTGATTTTACCAGGAGTAGCCTTAATTGTCCTGGCTGCTCAGCGAGCCGTGCAGCGACCGCCTGAACTGCTTTACGAGCCAATTGTTGTGCAGTTAGAACCTCAAGTTTACCGATTGTTAGACGTGCATCAACTGTGGGTAGCTTTATCCCAAATTCACCAACAAGCTACTTGGTTTATGAGCGAACTTTATTACAACTTAGCGCTCACGAAATGCGAGCTAGAAGCAGCTAATTCTCAATTAAAAGCAGCTAATTCGGAATTGTATCGCCTTGCCAACTTAGATGGCTTAACTCAGGTTGCCAACCGCCACTGTTTTAACGAATACTTAGAGAAAAAATGGCAAGAATTGGGAGAAGCAGCAGCAGAAATATCTTTAATTTTATGCGATGTTGACTTTTTTAAGAAATACAACGATACTTACGGACATCAGGCGGGAGATGCTTGCTTGCAGCAGGTAGCCCAAGCTATTTTGGAAGCCGTAAATTACTCGACAGGCGAAGTTTCGGGCGAGACTCTGGTAGCCCGTTACGGAGGCGAAGAATTTGCAGTGATTTTGCCTCGGACTTCGCCTGAAATAGCTGTCTGGATTGCAGAGAAAATTCGAGTGTGGATCAAAGAACTAGAAATCGAACACGTTAATTCGGAGGCGTGTTCTCTCGTGACGCTGAGTTTGGGGGTAGCGAGTACGTTTCCTCGATCGTCCGCAGCACAAAAAAACTTGATTGCAGCGGCAGACCGCGCGCTTTATCAAGCTAAAGACCGAGGGCGCGATCGAGTGATTTTAGATTTTAGATTTTAGATTTTAGATGGGAAAAAGTGATCCACGGATTTATCCGTGGGCTTGTTTAATGGTTTCGATCACAGATTGTCTGGCAAATCGCCGATCGACCTCCCGATGCTAGCCAGCAATTTCTCCAAAGCTTTCATCTGCTTGACGGTGAACGTGGGTACGTTCTTCCCCAACTCCCAACGGCTGATTGTTTGCGAGGAAACGCCAAGCTCTCGCGCCAAATCTTCCTGACTCATCTCCAGTTCTTCCCTGAGCTTCTTCAAATGCGACTCTTCATCTTCAGGTCGCGGAACGGGCTTTTTCGGCATATCCTCGATCGCACATTTTTTATATAAGATGCTTAAGCATCTTGACTAAACAATAAATTGATTAGACAATATGTTTAATAGCCAGCCCGGAACCGTGGAAAGTACAAGGACTGGCTCTAAAACCCCTTTGGAAAGGAGCATGAATCGATTATGCCTTACAAACAGCGTCTGAATTCCTGGATTATTGTTCGCTTGCTTCCCAATTTACAAAGAAGCGTTGTGGGTAGGTTTCGCAGTTGGTCGGATGCAGACGGTCAGATCCGCATTTTGCGACAGTTACTGCCGGAGGCTCGCCTAATAGTCGTGTTCGATCCGGGCGATCGCTGGTAGAGCAGTTTTGAGAATAAAAGCGATCGCGCAACGGTACGGTCCATACCTGGAAAGGCGCGATCGCTTCTATTCTCATTTGAAATGTTATCGGACGATCGTCCCGTGCCTACAAAGACTCGCACCAAGCACGTTCTGCCGTCCAGTGTCTGTCCGAAGATTCATAAATCCTCAACCCATCCAACCCGGCATTTTGGATCGTCTCCTCAACTTCATCCAGCGTAAATGCCGCTTGCAACGAATCGCTGAATAACTGTTTCTGATGCGCGTTGCAATCTCCCGCATACAGCTTGACTAAATTATCCCTGATTTCCGCTTTTTCCTGCCGCAGCAAATCCCGCAAAAAAATTGCTCCCTGCGGCTTCAACACCCGCTTGACTTCCTGCAAAAACGGCAGCGGATCGGGCAAATGGTGGATAATGCTGTTGGAAATCACCATGTCAAAATAACTGTCAGGGTAAGGCATTGCCTTAGCATCAATTAATTCGAGACTAATTTGCGATCGCACGCCCGCCTTTTCCACATTTTGGGCCCCGACTTTCAGCATATTTGCCGACAAATCAATGCAAGTCAATTTCCATGCTGGCCGCATTTGACAGAGGGCGATCGGAATTCTCGCCGTACCCGTCCCCGCATCCAAAACGTTTCCAAAAACCGGCCCCAACGCCACAGCACTCTGAGCAAAAGCAGCATTAACCTCAGTAAAGTCCATCGAATCGTATTCGATCGCCTCTTCCAAGGAATCCATCACTTCCGGTTCCAAAACTCGCTGCATAAAATTTATCTCGTTCTCTGGCATTTCCATATAGGGGTTCAGTTTCGCCTGCAAAAGCTCGACTAACTCGGGTTCCATATATTCGTAATTGTCCGGGATTTGCAGGCAAATAACTTTCTTGCCTTCGAGACTTTCGGGAAATTTGCTGCGAAGTCGATCGCCATGCTTCTTCTCCATCACAAATATCAAATCCGCCCAACCGACAAGACCCTCAGTTACTCTAATTCTTGCACCTTTTTCCGTTCCAGCCGATCGCACGCTGTAACCGCTAACTTTCTGGCATATTTTCTCGGCAGTCAAACTTCTCCACTTATTCTGACTGCACACAAACAATATCTTGATTTTATCCATTCAGACATAATTACAAAATTCTATGTTTATCGTGGCACGGGCGTCCCGCCTGTGCTTCCGAAGCGGTTAAAAATTTCCTTCTAATTTCCCCCGATCGCACTTTTAATACCACAAATCATCTATTTTGTCAAATTGACCCAATCTCCGTTACAATTCTTAAACCAGAAAATGCGGATTTTGCATAAACAATTGTACTTATTACATTTGCAGAGTTCGTTAATTTTACGATTTTACAAGCTTTCAGCGTCAAAAACTTAAATTATTCATAATGCTGCTGGATTGTGAAAATCGTACCACAAGCCTCAAAGCAAGTAAATAGGTAAAATAATTGAGAATGAAGTCAATAATTTGGGTCATCTTTAGATTTGCTTAAGATTTCAGCGGTCAAAATAGATCGAACATTTAAAACTAAATCGACTTTTAGATTGTTTTTGCTTATAAAATAAGCTGGAGTTGCCCCGAAGACCGATCGACCCTCAACAATAGATACAGATGCTCGATCGCACAATGGCATCAAACCAAACTCGATCAAACTCTGCTAGAATTAGTAAAACGAAGTCGTTATGAGTTTGACTAAATAGCTATGACCGAACAAACCGTAGAAAACTTAGTGATTATCGGCTCAGGGCCCGCAGGCTACACCGCAGCCATCTACGCCGGGAGGGCAAACCTGAAACCCTTAGTGTTTGAAGGCTACCAAGCCGGAGGCGTCCCCGGCGGTCAACTGATGACCACCACAGAAGTCGAAAACTTTCCCGGTTTTCCCGAAGGCATCACCGGGCCACAGCTCATGGATCGGATGAAAGCTCAATCAGCGCGCTGGGGTGCCGAATTATACACAGAAGATGTAATTTCGGTGGATTTGAGCCAGCGGCCGTTTACAGTACGATCGGAAGATAGAGAAATCAAAACCCACACGATAGTAATCGCTACAGGCGCGACGGCGAAAAGGCTGGGGCTGCCTAGCGAACACGTATTTTGGAGTCACGGCATTTCTGCCTGTGCGATTTGCGACGGCGCTACCCCAATTTTTAAAGGAGTAGATTTAGCTGTCATCGGCGCAGGCGACACCGCAGCGGAAGAATCTATTTATTTGACAAAATACGGCTCTCACGTACATATGCTGGTGCGGCGCGATCGGATGCGCGCCAGCAAGGCCATGCAAGACCGAGTGCTGAGCAATCCCAAAATTACCGTGCACTGGAATACCGAAGCAGTGGATATCTTGGGCGAACCGGGCGGGAAAATGGACGGGGTGAGAATTAGAAATATCGAGACCGGCGCCGAGAGCGATTTGTTAGTGAAAGGATTGTTTTACGCGATCGGTCACACTCCCAATACTCAACTTTTCCAAGGTCAATTAGAACTCGACGAAGTAGGCTATATCGTTACCAAACACGGTTCGGTAGAAACCAGCGTCGAGGGAGTTTACGCCGTCGGCGACGTACAAGACCACGAGTTTCGCCAAGCCATCACCGCCGCCGGTAGCGGCTGTATGGGGGCGATGGTGGCAGAACGTTGGCTGTCAGTCAACGGTTTAACGCAGGAATTCCATCAAACCCAGGAATCCGAGCAACCCACAGCAGCGCCGGAAGCTCAAAAAGTTCGCAAAACCAGTGAGAACTTTGATATCACAGACACGCGCCACGAAGGAGGTTATGCTTTGCGGAAGTTGTTCCACGATAGCGATCGGTTGATTGTGGTCAAATATTCCGCTCCGACTTGCGGCCCTTGTCACAGCCTCAAGCCGATTTTGAGCAAAGTAGTAGATGAGTTCGAGGGCAAAATCCACTACGTGGAAATCGACATTGAAGAAGATCCAGACATTGCTGAAAATGCTGGCGTGATTGGTACGCCGACGATTCAGTATTTCAAAGACAAAGATTTGGTAGCTGAGCTCAAAGGAGTTAAGCCGAAAAGCCAGTACCGCGAGTTAATTGCCAGTAATTTGTAGGACTTTCGATCGATTTTAGATTTGAGATTCGCCAAGGGAAATTTAACCTAAACTCGACTTGCGTCCCACCTGCCAAAAACCCGGTTTCTCCCCTGCGCGCCAGTCCCGTGCAGGGGAGAAACCGATTTTTTTTAGCTGCATCCCGCGAAAAAACCCGGTTTCTCGCGAGTGTTTGGCGAATAAGAAAGAGGATTTTTGAGTGTTCTGGGTTTTTTCGCCTGAGTCCTACTAAAATCTAAAAGTCTTATATTGGTCGATCGTCATTATGGCTCAAAGCCGCCTCCGACTGCCGCGATTTCTCAACAGTGCCTCACCGTCAAGCCTGTCAATGAAAATGATGTGGGCAGGTTTGGCAATAACTGCCGTGTTTGTATTAGTAGCCACCTTGTCTCCAGCTATGCAAGCTTGGGGATGGCTGCAAAATCCTACTGAGGCTTTGATTAACCCCATCCACGAACCGCCGTCGGCGAATTATTGGTTCGGTACTAGCCGCAGCGGCTACGATGTGTTTTCCCGCACGCTGTTTGCTTCTCGGGCGGCTTGGCAAGTGGTAATTTTAGCCACTGCTTTGAGTTTGTTTATCGGTGTGCCGCTGGGTTTGGTTAGCGGTTATTTGGGCGGAAAGCTCGATCGAGTTTTGTTATTTTTAATGGATACAATTTATACTTTGCCGGGGCTCCTACTTTCTTTGACGCTAGCGTTTGTAGTGGGGAAAGGAGTTTTGAATGCTGCGATCGCCCTGAGCATTTCCTACATCCCTCAATACTACCGCGTTGTCAGGAATCACACCGTTAGCGTCAAAACCGAATTGTTTGTCGAAGCCGCGCGAGCAATGGGTGCTGACACTTGGACAGTGCTTTCGCGCTACCTGTTTCTGAATGTGATTCAGAGCGTACCAGTGCTGTTTGCTCTCAACGCTGCCGATGCAATTTTAACATTAGGAGGTTTAGGATTTCTCGGATTAGGACTTCCCGAAGCCACTCCCGAATGGGGACACGACTTGCGTTTAGCTTTAGATGCGCTACCTACTGGCATTTGGTGGACAGCTTTGTTTCCCGGTTTGGCAATGACTTTAATGGTAGTGGGACTGTCTTTGGTGGGGGAAGGATTAAACGAGTTTGTTAACCCTCGGCTGCGGAATCAGCAGTAATTTGTGTTGCGGTTAAATTAAGTTCGCAGTCAGGACTTTAATTATTATTCACAAAAAAATTGAAGTCCTGACTACAAACACGCGCTATAAAGAGATGATAATATCGCCCCGATTAATTACTAAATTTTTCTCTTGCAAAGGTGAATGCTTTCTAGTAAACCTTCCTTGGGTTGTCAATATAGACACGGAGCGGAAATGTTTATTGATAGCTTCATTCTCTAACAGTCAAGCCACATAATTTAAAGGCGGGTAGAGGATAAAGCCCGGATACGTTCTTTCTGAGGAAGCTCTGTAAATAATAACAAAACTTTGAGCATCGCACCAGCGTCCTACCGCTCCACATTTTTAACTGCATCCAGCAGCTTATGCCTTGTCCAACAAGAGCAAGCACATCGCTAACTGGGTAAATTTTCCTTCCCTTGCGGAGTTATCATCTGCAGGCAGTTGCAGCAACGCCGTCTGCTGATTTTGTTCCGTCTGCTTGAAATTATCAAGACAATTCGAGAATGCTACCTAAAATTGATTAAAGGGCTTTATTAAATCTTCACACTGTCACGATATATTTAAAGGAATCGTGAAGTTATACTTCCGGAAGATGGCGAATTGTGGTTTTTGTGAGAAAGTGCGATCGCGCAAGTGCCAGCCGGAAGTCAACAGATTTTAGAGCAGTTTGCAGCCGAGCATTGCGCATTGCGTTAAGTCTCAGTAGAATTTATCCGGGTGGTTTTTGCCGCTGACGCGACAAACTCGTGTCGAACTGCTTAAATGAGAAAGTGACGTTAAGAACTTAATGTGATTTAACGTCAAAATTAAACCCAATTTCTGAGATTTGAGCTAACTTAACAATGAAAGCCCCTGTTGCATTACTCAACCCGCAACGCTTCATTTGGGGTCAGAGTCGGTCTCTAATCCAGAGTTGTCGGCTTAAAACTAAAGCTACGAGCTTTATTCAATCGCACATTGCGTATGATTCAATTCAGGGAAACAGGGTAATGATGGGTGTATCTACACGGATTGTATTGGTCCCAATTCCGGCAAGTCAAAAACTGTCTGCTAACTGTCTGGCCAACTACGCCGCAGCCGTTCACCCAGATATGCGCAGAAAACAGCGCCGTTCGATTGTGCCAAAGTTTTTACTGGCCATTCTCAGGATTTAGCAGATTTAGACACGAGTCCCTATTGTCAAGCTAAGCTGATAGTGTTTTCCTAGTTCTTGACAAACAATGGAAAACAACTTCCATTTTTTGTGAGAAAGGCTACAATCGGAAAGGTCTTTGCAAGATCCGATTCTCCCCGTTTGGTGTTTTGACTCTCTGCTGTTGCATTTGAGCCAGCAGACCCGCATCCAAGGTGGCGAAAATTTGCCATGAAACTGTCATGTCTGACAACATCATGAAAGCACCAGGCGCATAAAAAGTTCGACACATCGAACACAGAAGTTAGAGGGTTCCGTGCCGGAAAACTTGTACTGGTAAAAGATCGAAGTACCGAGTAAAAAAGTTAGTATTTTTTGAGGTGCGAGCGATCGCATTTCATGGTTTGCTTCTCTGGGCAATGTATCGCAGATAATGTGGTAACTCGCTCCGAAAGAAAAAGCCGCACGCTCAATCCCATGTCGCGATGTTAAACTCTGCGATCGATTGAATGCGCTCCCTGCTTCAAACCATAACTGGAACTTTGACTCATAAAACTGGTGCAGTTTCGGTAATAGATTCAGCTAGCCGACCGAAAATCCCACTATTTCTTCCTGCGGGAATGTCAATACTGGCTAACTTGTCTAAACTACAAACAGACACTATTCCACTGTTATTTATTCTTTAATTCAGGAGCATGAGGAAGACGGCATGATCCAGGCTAACACCGTACTCGAAACCACAATCACACCCCAAATGGAAACTATCGAGTTGCTTCGGAGCGCCGAAAGCGTTCTACCTGAGAGCGAGTTGGAACTCTTTATCGACGAAGAAGACGATAGAGAAGAATTCTTAGATTCTCAATCTGAGGAGGACACTAAATCTGGCAAAGGTGCCAAAGCCCGTCGTCGGGCACAGGCAAAGAAAAAGCATTATACTGAAGACTCTATTCGTCTTTACCTGCAAGAAATCGGTCGGATTCGACTGCTGCGAGCTGACGAAGAGATTGAACTAGCGCGCAAAATTGCAGATTTGCTGGAATTAGAGCGAGTTCGAGAACAACTGCTTGAAGAGTTAGACCGCGAACCCAAAGACAGCGAATGGGCTAATGCTGTAGATATGGCACTCCCTGCATTCCGTCACCGACTCCACGTCGGCCGTCGGGCCAAGGAAAAAATGGTGCAATCAAACCTGCGTTTGGTGGTGTCGATCGCCAAAAAATACATGAATCGCGGTTTGTCTTTTCAAGATTTGATTCAGGAAGGCTCTTTAGGTCTGATCAGGGCGGCTGAAAAATTCGATCACGAAAAAGGCTACAAGTTTTCTACCTACGCAACTTGGTGGATACGTCAAGCCATCACCCGGGCAATCGCCGACCAATCGCGCACTATCCGCCTGCCGGTTCACCTTTACGAAACCATTTCGCGGATCAAGAAAACTACCAAACTCCTGTCTCAGGAAATGGGTCGCAAGCCTACGGAAGAAGAAATTGCTACCCGCATGGAGATGACGATCGAGAAGTTGCGGTTCATTGCTAAGTCCGCACAGTTGCCAATCTCTCTAGAAACTCCGATCGGCAAAGAGGAAGACTCACGTCTGGGAGATTTTATTGAATCAGACGGGGAAACACCAGAAGATCAAGTCTCAAAAAACTTGCTCAGGGAAGACTTGGAAAGCGTTTTGGATACTCTCAGCCCCCGAGAACGGGATGTACTGCGGCTGCGTTATGGGTTAGATGACGGACGGATGAAGACCTTGGAGGAAATTGGTCAAATCTTTAACGTCACCCGCGAGCGGATTCGCCAAATCGAGGCTAAAGCCCTGCGGAAGTTGCGCCATCCCAACCGCAACAGCATCTTAAAAGAATATATCCGCTAGAGTAATTTTCTAGCATCACCCAAAAGAGTGATTAGCACTCTTTTTGGGGGGGAGACCCCCCGCCCCGGTTTGGGCTATAGCTGTTAAATTTTGTGCTGCTAACTGCACGGAGCAAGTGGCTATTTGTTGCCCAAATCGCGCTGCCAAAATTTAGGGAGTCCGTTACGGAACTCCCAAGCTTTGCAGTGTCACAAAAGTCTTAACTAGAAAATTACATCAGGCCCCAAAAGTGAAGCAGGCCTTGACCGGAAACCAATTCGATTATGACAGCGGCAGAGAAACCAATCATCGCCAAACGACCGTTCCAATTTTCGGCTCCTTCGCTGAAGCCCCAGTTCCAAGCATTGCGTTTTTGTTCTTGCATAGTGCGAACTCCTTTCGTTAACTTTTGTAAGGCTTATGTAAATTAATATAACAGTGACTTGAAAAAACTTCAACTTTGTGAATCCTAATATCGGTCAAAACGGTCGATCGACCTTGAGGATTTTACCTAACAGGAAAAATAGCCAACTCAGTATCGGGGTCGAACAAGTGAATTTTGTCATGGGCGATGGCCAACCACAGCTCCTCGCCAACTCGGATCGATCGCTCAGGCGGAACCCGCACTTGCATCCGCACGGCCGGAGCATCCGTCAAACAGACCCGCAAATAAGTTTCGTGTCCCAAAGCCTCTACAATTTCCACTTGTACCGAAAGATTTTTGGTAGCAGGAGGGTGAATGCTCAGATGTTCCGGCCGAATGCCCAAAATTAGCCCTCGCCCGTCATATTGTTGTAGACTTTTTGCCCAAATATCGGGTAAAGTAAAGCGAAATTGCGGGTGAGAAATCAACAGCGGAGCACTAAATTCCACCGACAAAAAATTCATCGGCGGAGAACCGATAAACTCAGCAACAAACAAATTAGCCGGCTTGTTGTAAAGCTCTAAAGGTTGAGCTACTTGCTGAAGCTGACCTCTATTCATAATAGCAATCCGATCGCCCATAGTCATCGCCTCAGTTTGGTCGTGAGTCACATAAATAGTTGTAGTTCCCAACTGTCGCTGCAACTGCACAATTTGCGATCGAGTTTCCGCCCTCAATTTCGCATCAAGATTCGATAGCGGTTCGTCCATCAAAAACACCTCAGGATTTCGAGCCATCGCCCTACCCAAAGCTACCCGCTGCTTTTGCCCTCCCGAAAGTTGTTTCGGCAAGCGATTTAAAAGAGATTCTATTTGCAATAATTCAGCTACCTTCAGGACTCGTTCTCCTACTGCCTTTTCCCGTTCCGACAAATAGCGCAAACCCGGAGGCAGCTTTCGAGTCGCTCCTCCTAAAAAGTCCTCAAACAAAGGATAAGCTAGATGAGTTTTAAAAGAATTAGAAGCTAAATAATTAATAACCTCTTCTACCTTATTCCTAATTTTTTCTTCCTTCTGGATGCTTCCTTCTTCTCCTTGTATCTTCCCCCTTATCCCTTCTACTTTCTTCTCTCTTCCTTCTTCCTTCTTCCTTCTTGCTTCTTCCTTCTTCCTTCTTCCTTCCTCTTTCTCCCTTTCGGAGCGGCGCAATCCAAAGGCGAGATTATCGTAAACTGTTAAGTGAGGATAGAGAGCATAATTTTGAAAGACCATAGCGATATTTCGGTCTTTAGGAGGCAAATCGTTAACCACCCGATCGCCAACCCAAATATTGCCGGCCGTCAAAACTTCCAAACCGGCGATCGATCGCAGCAAAGTGCTTTTTCCGCAGCCAGAAGGCCCCACCAGCACCATGAATTCCCCGTCTTCGACCGTCAGGTTAATGCGCCGCAGAACGCTGTTAGACGAAGGGCGATCGGCCGCAGGCGAGACACTTTCTGCGACGCTGTTTGCTTCTTTTTCCTGTTCTCCTTGGCGGAGCGGAAAACTTTTGTAGATATTTTCTAATACAACTTGCGCCATCAAACAATTTTAGATTTTAGATTTTAGATTTTAGATTGGGGAATTGGAGGCAGAGCCTCCGGGTATGTATTCCCAGGCAAAGCCTGGGAACAAGGCTTAATGGGGAATGGAATTGGACGTATACGCTCGAAGGCAACAAAGGCAATCTTTAATTGACTCACAGCGAATAATGACACAATGAATGACCCATGACTAATGACTATTGACTGCTGATAACTTTGATAATTTTTTCACCCGGATTGAGGTCAAAAACTCGATCCCCCCCAGAATCTTTCCCCCAAAAAGCTATAGCATCAATAGCCGATCGCAGTAGACGGCCAGAATTAGTTAAAAGTTTGACATCCGTATCGGGAACAGCCCGCAGCAAGCCAACTAAAGCATCTTTAGGCTCTGAGAAACGAAAAGCTTGAGTGCCAATTTCACCTCGGTTAGTAAGTCTGACAGAACCTGCAGGCATTCGTTTTGCCCAACCCAACTCCGAAAATAGCACCAAACTGTCGTCCGGGTCGAGAGTGATGCAACCCACCAACTGTTCCTGCTTCCGCAACCTGGTTACTTGAGAACCCTGGGCGGCGCGGCCCATTGGCGGCAGTTGTTCGTCATCGATATCAAACCGGAGGACTCGGCCTCCTGAAGTTGCGATCGCCACTTGCTCGCCGACTTTGCCCAGACTCGCGCAGCGCAGCCGATCGTCCTCCTTGAGTTTAACAACAGTAACGCCGCGATTAGTCAAATCAGCAAATTCCTGCATCGGCAAGCGCTTAATTTTCCCTTGCTGAGTCAGAGTTACTAAATCCGCTGCTTCCGAATTTTCCGGCAAAATAAAGTGTGCAACTGTGATTTCCGACAAAGCGCGACCGGCACTTTCTTTAGTAGCACTCGGCGACAACAAACTAACGATCGGCGTTCCCCGGTCTTTGGCGCTACTACTAGGAATATCGGCCACTTTCAGCGGGTAAGCTTTGCCGTTAGGAGTTAAGACGACCAAAGTGCGATCGGTTTTCGTCTGCTTTGCGGTAACAATAAAATCTTCATTTTTTTCTAAAGCTGAAACCGATTTTTCGCGACTTTTCGAGCGAGGCCGTTCGCCAGCGGGCAAGCGCCGCACGTACTGCTTGTGCGAAAATTCAACAATAGTTTCCTCTGCCTCTAGAACGGGCAATAAGTTAGGCTGAACGGTTGCCGGCGACAACTGCTTCACCGCAGAATTTTTCTTACCAGCAAATTGTGGTTCGGCGTTTGCTGCGCGTCCGGTTCCATTGGCGAATTTAGTGCGGCGGGGGTCAGCGTACTTGCGTTTGAGCGATCGAAATTCCTTCTTTAAAGCCTTCAAAAGTTCGCGCCTGTCGCTCAACAACCGCTGCAATTCTTGAATATTAGCCATCAACTCATCAAACTCAGACTGCAAATTTTGCCTTTCCAAACCAGTCAGCCTGCGCATCGGCATCGCCAAAATAGCATCAGCTTGACTTTCGCTCAAATTGAGGCGAACTTGCAAAGTTTGCTTAGCAGTAGAGCCGTCAGGAGAATTTCTGAGAATGTCGATCGCTGTATCGAGATTTGTCAAAGCCAACATTAAGCCTTGGACAATATGACAGCGGCGTTCCGCAGCCTGCAATTCGTAATTGTAGCGGCGGGTAAGAGTTACTTCCCGGAAATCCAGAAATTCCTGCAACAATTGTCTCAGCGTCAACTGTCGCGGTTGACCGTTAACAATTGCCAGCAAAATCGCGCCAAAATTTGTTTGCAGGTCAGTTTGTTGGTAAAGACGAGCCAGAACCGCTTCCGGGGTAAATTCCCGCTTGAGTTCAATCACGACTCGAATGCCTTCGCGATCGCTCTCGTCACGCAAATCAGAAATACCGTCGAGGCGGCCGGAATTGACCAACTCCGCCACCTTTTCAATCCAAGCCGCCTTATTTACCTGAAACGGAAACTCCGTCACCACGATCGCCGTTTTAGTGCGCACCTTGCGATTACCTGGCACCTCTTCCACCCCGGCCACACCCCTGACCGCAATGCTGCCTCGACCCTTAGTGTAGGCGTCAACAATGCCCTCTGTAGCGACGATTTCCCCTCCGGTCGGAAAATCCGGCCCCGGAATCAGTTCTATCAACTTCTCGTCCGATAGTTCCGGGTTTTCAATCAAAGCAATTAAACCGTCTACCACCTCCCCCAAATTGTGCGGCGGGATATTAGTTGCCATCCCCACAGCAATGCCCGTACAGCCGTTGAGTAATAGAAACGGCAACTGAGCAGGCAGCGCCGTCGGTTCCTGCTGCGAACTGTCAAAGTTTCCTGTAAAATCAACAGTTGCATCGCCGACTTGGGTGAGCATCGCTTCGTGGGCGATCGGTGCCAGCCTAGTTTCCGTGTAGCGCATAGCAGCAGCCGGGTCATTGTCCACCGAACCGAAATTGCCGTGACCCGCAAGCAAAGGATAGCGGCTCGAAAACTCCTGAACCATGCGCACCAGAGCGTCGTAAACCGATTGGTCGCCGTGAGGGTGATATTTTCCCAAAACATCTCCAACGACCCGCGCGCACTTGCGGTAAGGTCGGTCTGGCGTCAGACCGAGTTCGTGCATCGCGTACAAAATTCGACGGTGAACCGGTTTTAAACCGTCGCGGACATCAGGCAAAGCTCGCCCGACGATCACACTCATGGCATATTCGAGGTACGATTGCTGCATCTCGGCGTGCAGAGGCGTAGAAATTACTTGCCCGGAAAGTAGGTTGAGTTGTTTAGCCATGAGTCCTTGTGTCCGTTAATTCCTGAGTGAAGACAGCCTCTGTCAATAATGCCGAGGTTGCCTGTCTCGAGTGAAAAGCGTTTGCCGCAGGCGAACCGAAAGTTCGGTCCAACCGCCCAGTTGGAGAATAAAAATAAACTTAACTTGTGAAAGCAGAATCCGAGTGCCGAAGACGGGCAACGCTTGCCTCTTACTCTCCACTCTTACCCTAACCTCTATGTTGCCTTCATTTGCGCCTACCTGTCTATTTACTGCCCGCCGTCAGAAGGTTGATTCACAGGAGAACACCGAATGCCAGAAGCTCAGAACGTAATGAGGCTTTAGCCCTTCCTAGCAAAGCGTCACGAGGGACTTTAGTCCCCGTCAATCTATGATAGAATTTAATTGCAATTAGAAATAACCATCTACGCGAATAAATATTCTCTTCAGGAAAAAAGCCCGATCGATCTCGTCTCGGTACAGCCGTAGCGTTTATCAATCAGCACTGGTAGAAGATAGAGCCTAGCGCATTTTGGCAAGCGCGATCGACTCGGAAAGCATTAAAAAAAAAGTAAGCCTAATTGCAATACCTCTAGTAGGGGTACTTGTTTTGAGCGTGTAGAGGTGTCTGGACTACGAGTGAAGTCCAAGTTTTGGCTTATTCAAGAATGCAGGCTCGCGGTGACTCGCTGAGAGTGTCAAAAATGCCTATATTGAAGAATTCAGCAGTCAAAAGCTCTCATCGCGACATCTCCTAGTCTGACCTCCGCTTGATGAACGGAAGCGTCGATATTTTCAGCCGTCTCGATCGGTCAAAACTGAGAATTAGGAATTTCTAACAATCCCCACTAGATTCGCTACTCCGAATGCGGCGGGAGTATGTGAATAAACAAGGCTTGATTCTAAGAGCAGGAAAGTAAATAATTGTCACACCTCCCGCACTCTCATATCAGTTTCAAAAAAGAATGCAACTCTAGACCCGTGCTCCAAACCCATATCCAGTCACTCATTCCCCATCTAAAATCTAAAATGGTAGAAGCCGGAGGCTTGACCGAAAGAGAGGATACTATAGTCCTGGACGCACGGGTAGTCAGAAACCGGGTTTTTCATAGCAATACTTCGTTATAGCCCGCCTAAACGATCGAGAACCCGGTTTCTAGGCATCGTCCATGCGCCCCGGATTGTACTAGAAACCTGCTACCTGAGAATCTTGAGACTCTCACCAGTGCCAGGTCTAGTTATAAAAAACAACTAAACTGTCTGTGTGTAGTAGTCTAAATGATGATGGTATTGGATGCTTCTAGGCATCTTTACACCTTCTGACAGCTAGTAGATCAAAGATATACATACGGGTTTTGCAGGGTTCCCGGCTGATGGCGCTAAAAACTCTGCATTTTTGACGGGGAATGTAGTCCCCGTGCCGTGTTCCTCTTTGGACTAAAGTCACAAAGTTTCTATACTTCCCATATTTATTTATGAAAACCGTTCTGATTGTAGAGGACGATTTGGTTAATGCTCGGGTTTTTTCCAAAATTCTGACTAAGCGGGGGGGCTTAGCCGTGAAGCACACGGAAAATGTTGAAGAGGTGATGCAGATTGCTGCAAACGGCGAAGCTGATTTGATTTTAATGGATGTGTCACTTTCCCGCAGCGTGTACCAGGGGAAATCTGTTGACGGCATTAAGATTACTCAACTGCTCAAAGCTGACCCGCAAACGGCCTCGCTGCCGATTATTTTGGTGACTGCTCACGCGATGGCCGGTGATAAAGAAACTTTTCTGGATCAAAGCGGTGCTGATGGTTACATCTCTAAACCTGTGGTAGACCATCAAGAGTTTGTCGATCAGATCAAGGCTTTGCTGCCTGATTGAGTGAACCATACATTAAGTGGGAATAAGAAGGAAGAAGGAAAAAGGAAGAAGGAAGAAAGAATTTTTTGTTTGAAACAACAAATCAATAAAACTCTTGAATTACAAAGTTTTATTGAATTCTGACTCTTCCTTCTTCCTTTTTCCTTTGGAGATCCCGATCGCACAATGCGACGAGTTCTGACTTTTAATGAGTGAGGAAAAATTTGAGATTTTTCAACTCATGAGAGCGAAGAGTGCGTTGCGGCGAGGAACCTCTGCTCAGCGATCGCAACGCTATTCACTCATTCATGCAATCTCAAAACTATTATTAGTCTTCGTCCTCATCGAAGTCAAAACCGATATCATCATCATCGTCAGCATCAGGCCCCAAGGAATCATCCTCAGTCTCAGCGACAAAATCGTCATCATCAACCTCAACTTCCTCAAAATCCTCATCAGCCTCAAGGTCTGACCCGCGCCCGATCTCAAAACCGGTGTCGATCGTATAAGCGCGACGTGCAGTGCGATCGTCCAAAACCACATCCTCCTGCAAATCGTGGATGTCGTCATCAAACACAGCACCATCAAAACCCGCATCCTGAACCCCAGCATCCTCATAGGCATTGAACCCAGTACCCGCAGGAATTAGGCGGCCGATGATGACATTTTCCTTCAGACCCCGCAGCCAGTCAGACTTACCTTCGATCGCAGCCTCAGTCAATACCCGCGTAGTCTCCTGGAACGAAGCCGCAGAAATAAAGCTATCAGTATTCAGCGAAGCCTTAGTAATCCCCAGCAACACCGGAGTATAATCCGCAGGCGCTCCACCAGTAATTGACATAGCCTCATTCACCTGCTCAACCTGCCGCAATTCCACCAACTCGCCGGGGAGCATAGTAGTATCGCCGCCATCTTCCATCCTCACCTTGTTAGTCATCTGGCGGACGATTACTTCGATGTGTTTATCAGAAATATCCACGCCTTGAGACTGATAAACCGACTGCACCTCATTCACCAAAAATGTCTGCACCTGTTGAAAACTCTCCAAAGCCGCCTCAAAAGTAGGCTGCCGCTCTTTGAGAACCTGGAAGAACACCTCTAGAATTTCGTGAGGGTTAGCAGGCCCGTCGGTCAAAGCTTCGGCAACGCCCACGCGCTGTCCGTCGGAAACGATCGGGTTTTGACCGGGCAACAAAGGATACTCTTCAATCCGGCCATCATCCTCAATCACCGCAAGTTCCACAACATCATCATCCGTAACTACCCGAGCCGTTCCCGGCCGCTTGGCTAAAATACAGGCTTCCTTCGGCTTGCGCCCTTCGAGAAGTTCCTCAATCCGTGGCAAACCCTGAATGATATCCCCAGTCTTTGCCCGCTCAAACACCAGAATCACCAAATTGTCACCCCGCTGCACCAAATCGCCGTCGTCTACGTGCAGCACCGCACCGGCCGAAACCCGGTAAGGGCGAGCCACCCTGAGCAAGAGTTTCGCCGGTTCTGTCTCCGACGCAGGTACAACCTTCACAACTTGGCCGGACTCTTCGAGAACAACCCCCGGAGCTATTTCAGTACCAGCCACCAGCAGTTGACCTGGACTCACATCCGGCGTACCCGCCACAGAGATCGAAATAGAATCCGCATCCCGCATCACCAACAGTCGGCGCACGGGTTCGTTAAGTCCCTCGCGGATGCCCCGAACGATACCCGCTTCTTTGCAGAGAATCTCGGTGCGGGCGACTACTGCCCCGGGGGCGATCGACTGCCCATCCTCCACCAACAGCCGCGTGTGAGTGCTGCCCTGAGTCGGATCGGCAGACACGTCCCGCCGAATTACCAGCGATTCCAAAATCACCAACTGCAAGCGGAAAGTTTTTGAAGCTCGATCGCCCCCATCGGCCACAGTCATCGCCAACTCTTGCGACGCACTAACGTCTTCAGGCGAACCCCAAGCCGGCCCCGAACCGTCAGCCCCAAAAGCCATAGCATCTTCCTCATCCGGCAGCAGCTCGATATCCGCCGCCAATTGCGGAGCTCCGGAACCAATTTCCAAAATAAGCTGAGTCCGCAGCAGTTCCAATCCCTCGACCGATTTGACGCGCTCCCCATCCTTATAGGGCAGCCGCTGCACCGCTTTCAAAGAGATTGACTCATTCAGCGCCGTCTGAGAAGGCACCGGCGGCTTGTCAGGTACTGGAAATTCCACCACAGGCCGCAGCAGCAAAGCCGGGCCCTCGGGAGTTTCGATATACTCGGCATAGCCCAACTCTTCGGCAATCAAGCCCGGGAAAATCTCTTGACCCGCGTTGACAATTTGACCTTCCCCGAGAGTTAGCGGCGGGCGGTCAACCACATGGAGTGTCCCCGGTTTAATCACAATTTCCCGGAGGATGTCATTTTTCTGAGTGATTTCCACTGCCCCGCTGGTTTGGCAGAAAATATCCTTAACCACCTCAGTACCCGCCTCCACATACTGCCCATCTTCTACCAGCAGCAGAGAAATATCCTTATTCACCTCGTGGCACTCTTCCGGTATCCAGAGCAGAGTCCCGCCTTTGACGACTTCGTAGCCAAGTTTAGCTTTGCCGCGCTTGTGGACTTCTACTCCGCCGTACTTGACAATGCCCCCTGTCGCTGTGCGGTAGCTGTCGTCGAGCAGTTCCGCCACCACTTCCCCGTTAATCACCTTGCTTCCGGGAGCCGTCTTCAGGGAAAACCGCTGCTTAGAAGCTGTTTCGATCGTGTAGTGGTCGCGGCCGCCTGCGCTTTCGGCCCGCACGATGGCTTGGTCGAGCAGGACTTGCGCGGTGATAATTTCGATTTCTCTCGGGTCAGCGATACGGACTACACCGCCGTGTTCGGAGACAAGTTTCGTTTCGGCAATCACGCTTTCGGCCGGAATGCGATCGCCATTTTTCACCGCTGGTTCGGCGCCGGGGGGCAAGTTGTAGACTTCTCCTGAGAGAATCCAAATCAGCCCGCCTTTGCTGGCTGTGCGGGTTGTGTTCCCTTGGCGGTCGGTTTTTTCTTCTGGCACCAAATCAGCAAATTTGGCTTCTCCAGCTAAGTCGGAGGCTACGTCCGTAGTGACTTTTTCCGTAGTTTTGCGGGCTGCGCGACCGACGATCGGCACTTCTGCCAAAACTTGACCGGGAATGGCGCGCTGTCCGTCTTTGACCATCAGAGTAGAACCCTGGACGATCGCCAATTCGATTTTCAGTTTTTGATTTTTGGCGCCGGATTTCCCTTCTTCAAAGCCGTCGCCCTCAAATACAAGTTTGCCGTTGTTTTCTGCCACCAGTGCTTCTTCGCCGTGTCTGGTGCGGAACGAGCGGGTGCGCAAGTTCTTGAATTTGACTACGCCGGGGAAGGGTGCGCGTTCTTGTTTCGCGACTTCTCCGGTGAATACGCCGCCTGTGTGGAAGGTACGCATGGTGAGTTGGGTTCCCGGTTCCCCGATCGACTGAGCCGCAATAATCCCGATCGCTTCTCCCATGTCCACCATTTGCAAGTGGGCGAGACTCCAGCCGTAGCAGTGCTGACAAACCGAGCGCGTAGATTCGCAAGTCAGGGGCGAGCGTAAATATACCTCTGCCACCCCAGATTTACCAATTTCCCCCGCCAGCTCCTCGGTAATTGGCTGATTTCGGACGGCTTTTTCGTTGCCGTAAGCCACGAGTTCCCCGGTTTTGGGGTGCACCACATCTCGGGCGAAAACGCGCCCCAGCAGCCTGTCCTTCAGGGGAATCAGCACTGTTGCTCCGTCCGTCATCGGCCGCACTCGAATTCCCCGCTGGGTGCCGCAGTCTACTTCCCGCACAATTACGTCTTGGGATACATCCACCAACCGGCGAGTCAAATAGCCAGAGTCTGCCGTCCGCAACGCTGTATCTACTAAGCCTTTGCGCGCGCCGTAGGAGGAAATAATGTATTCGGTAACGGTGAGTCCTTCGCGGAAGTTGGTTTTAATTGGCAAGTCAATGATTTCTCCTTGGGGGTCAGCCATCAATCCGCGCATTCCGACTAGCTGCCGTACTTGAGAAATGTTCCCCCGAGCCCCGGAGAATGCCATCATGTAGACCGAGTTTAGGGGGTCTGTGGCTCGGAAGTTTTTGACTACTTCGTCTTTGAGGTCTTCTGAGGTGCTGTTCCAGGTATCGATTACTTTTTGGAAGCGTTCGACTTCGGTGATTTCGCCTCTGGTATATTTTTGTTCTGTGATGCGGATTTCTTCTTCGGCTGCATCTAGGAGCGATCGTTTTGACGGGGGCACTTGCAAATCGTCTACGCTAATCGAAACTCCCGCTCGTGTCGCAAAGCGGAAACCCAAGTCTTTGAGTTTATCGGCCATTTGCGCTGTACGGGCCGTTCCGTAGTGCATGAAAGACCAAGAGATTAATTTTTTGAGCTGACCTTTGTCAACAACTCGATTACGAAAAACAATTTCCTTATTTTCTGTCATTTTTCTGAGTAGTGGTAATTGGTAATTGGTAATTGGTAATTGGTAATTGGTAATTGGTAATTGGTAATTGGTAAGTAGGGAGGCACGAAAAAACTACAAGTATCTTCTCGGGGCAGGTTTAGCATATAAGGACGAGAGCTAAGCGAGGAGATGAATCCATTCACTCGCCCTCCCCATAGTAATGTTTCTTTTCACCTACGTACTTAATTAGTAATTGGTAAGAGGTAATTAGTAATCGGTAATTTTTTCTGCTTCGCTCGCTATTATTTGTTAGCGATTATTTGTCAGTTATTACCCATTACCTCTTACGTCTTACCCCTTACCTCTTACCGATTACCCTCCCCAATTTCTAATTGTTAATCACCGATTCGATCGTTTGGTGATAGATAATCCGGCCCGGAGTAGTGCGAATGAATTGATTGATCACCTTGCCCTCTCCGTCTTCCCGAACCCGGCGGAACTTGTATTCTTTCGTCACTATACCGTCGGTAGAGCGTTCAACCTTCAGTGGTTCTCCCTCGGGTTCTGTGTTTTCTATGGCGCCTTGAAACCTCACCCACACGTATGAGTGCAAGTCAACGACTCCTTGTTCGTAAGCTACAACCGCGTCGGTAAGGTTGGAGAAATAGTGACCGGCGCCTTTTTGAGCGTCAGGATTTTCGGCTGTCAAGTAATAGCAACCGAGCACCATATCTTGAGAAGGAGTAACGATCGGTCTTCCGGTTGCCGGCGACATAATGTTGTTAGAAGCCAGCATCAGCAAGCGTGCTTCCGCCTGAGATTCCAGAGACAAAGGCACGTGCACGGCCATTTGGTCGCCGTCAAAGTCAGCGTTAAAAGCCGGACAGACTAGCGGGTGAAGCTGAATTGCCCTCCCGTCCACCAAAATCGGCTCAAAGGCTTGAATCCCCAAACGGTGGAGGGTAGGCGCCCGGTTTAGCATTACCGGGTGTCCTTCAATCACCTCCTGAAGCACGTCCCAAACACTGGGATCGTTGCGCTGGATCAGTTTTTTGGCAGCTTTGATGTTGTTGACCAATCCTTGGCGGATCAGGCGGTGGATGACGAAAGGCTGGAAAAGTTCGATCGCCATTTCTCTCGGCAAACCGCACTGATGAATTTTCAGTTTCGGCCCCACCACAATCACCGAACGCCCGGAGTAGTCAACCCGTTTCCCCAGCAAGTTTTGCCGGAAGCGACCTTGTTTCCCTTCAATGATGTCCGACAGCGACTTCAGCGGGCGGTTGTTTGCCCCCACCACCGTCCGGCCCCGGCGACCGTTGTCAATCAGCGCATCCACAGCTTCTTGCAGCATCCGCTTTTCGTTGCGGATGATTATCTCCGGCGCCAGAATTTCTTGCAGTCTCGCCAAGCGGTTATTGCGGTTGATGACTCTCCGATAGAGGTCGTTGAGGTCACTCGTTGCAAAACGCCCGCCGTCTAACTGCACCATCGGCCGCAAGTCCGGGGGAATCACCGGAATCACATTGAGCACCATCCAATCGGGATGAGAACCCGTAGCGATGAAGTTGTCAATTACTCGCAAGCGTTTAATCAACTTCGCCCGTTTTTGACCTTTAGCATTAGCA
Source organism: Microcoleus asticus IPMA8 (assembly GCF_013179805.1). Classification (GTDB taxonomy): domain Bacteria; phylum Cyanobacteriota; class Cyanobacteriia; order Cyanobacteriales; family Microcoleaceae; genus Microcoleus; species Microcoleus asticus. The sequence goes on from NZ_SRRZ01000020.1 coordinate 29,091, forward strand.
ATATCTTCCCGCAGCTTTTCCGCTTCAGTTTCTAGCGGAATATTTTGCAGCAAAACTTGCAAAGCTTCAGCACCAATCCCTACTTCTACACCTGTGAGTGTGGAATCTTCGCTGTAAAGTTCGTCTTCTATTTCCAGCCAAGCATCTTCCGTGAGCAATTGCTTGTATTGCAGCTTCTCTGCATTACCTGCATTGAGGACAACGTAGGCATTGAAATAGACGATTTGTTCGACATCTCGCAGCGGCATATCTAACAGAATTGCCATGTAACTCGGGATACCTTTGAGATACCAAACGTGAGCGACTGGAGCTGCTAATTTGATAAAGCCCATGCGATGGCGACGGACGCGAGATTCAGTGACTTCAACACCGCATCTTTCGCAAACAATGCCTCTATGGCGAACTCGTTTGTACTTCCCACAATGACATTCCCAATCTTTTGCAGGCCCAAAAATGCGCTCGCAAAACAAGCCATCCATTTCAGGTTTTAACGTGCGATAATTTATGGTTTCCGGTTTTGTCACCTCTCCAGTAATCTGACCGTTGGGTAAAGTTCTCTCTCCCCACTGTCGAATTCTTTCTGGTGAAGCTAACCCAATCTTGACGTAATCAAAGCGTTGTTCTATTTTAGCCATTCTTGACTCCAATTAATAATTTACAGTCGATTATTTGTGGTTGTTTATCTTTTTGGGTTGCTTGTTTCACGGCTTAAATCAATGTTATACTCCTCTATATGTGACGTGATTTTTAATATCAGAGATGACACTTGACGATACTCCAAAGTCATCAGCGATTTGAGAGATTGATTCTCTACCTCTAATTCTTTTTCGTACCTCAAGAGCTTGCTCGAAAGTCAATTTGCGATCGAGATATCCACCCATCCGAGGAACTGGAACCTCTTCGCCTGCTTCCTTCCAAGTGACGTGATACTTAATATCGTGTATGGTTTTGCGACCAACACTGTATTCCTGAGCTACATCCTTCACTCTCTTTCCTGCTGCTAGTTTTTGCCTAATTTCTCGCACCTTTTCCCAGTCTAATTTGGCATTGGAAAGGGGATGACTTTTGCCTTGAGTGCGTCCTTTCTTAGAAGCATCTAATAAATTTTGAGTGCGAGTTCTACCCCAAAGGTGTTCTGGATTAATACAACTGGGATTATCGCAGGTATGACAAGCATCCATCGAAGTGGGAACTTCACATCGTAATTTCTCTGCTAAAACAGCACGAGTAACTGATTGGGATTTCCCATTTTTAAAGTACCTGCCATAACCACCTTGACCATCTTTTGCACCTTGAAAAATTATGCAGCCACTGTCTTGAATTTCTCCTACAAAACCGGGGGGAACTGTAGTGAAGTTATGGGGAATTTTTGTCTGAAGTATCTTAGTAATAGTGTCATACTGTACGCCATACTCTTTTATTAGGTGGCTTTTGATGGTTCCAGCTAAATATTTACGCTGAATTTCCTGCAGTTGTTCGATCGAGAGTTTGCCAATACCGGGAATACTTTTGCGTCTGGGAGTTTTGCGATCGCGCTCCATCATCTGCTGCGTATTCTCAGCCGAAGTTCCAGCTACGAGATGTGCTGGGTTGATGCAGCTTGGATTGTCGCAGGTGTGGCAAGCAAAATAACCGGAATCTAGAAATCCTGGTATTTTTGATTCGAGCACTAATCGGTGGACTAATACCGTTTTGCCCTCTATCCACTTGCGCGCGTAACCATTTTTCAGCTTGCTCCCTTGCCAATTAATACAGCCCGTCGCCCGGTCAACTTCTCCTTGAATTCCTGGGACAACTGTTACAATATTCATGTTCAGCGTCTCTCCTGTTTAGAGCGTTGATTCGCCTCAGCAGTGGTACGAACACTGCTGAGGCATTTTAATTTGAGAGTGTCGATTAAAGATTAAAGAATTGAATGCTGTCAAAAAATCTTTAATCTTTAATCTTTAATTCCTAATCCTCGTCAAGTTCGTCACGAGAAAGGGATTCGTAAGTAGGCCGGGAGGGCGATCGCTTGCCCCCAGCATCCGCCATCAAATCCACCTCAACGTGTTCGCTGCCCTCGTCGGACGTATTCACCTTGTGCACAGCAATATCCAAGCACAAAGATTGCAACTCCCGCATCAGCACCTTGAAAGATTCCGGCGTACCGGGGCGCGGAATAGCTTTGCCTTTGACGATCGCATTCAGCGCTTCATTCCGCCCCTGCATATCGTCCGACTTCACAGTCAGCAACTCTTGCAAAGTATAAGCTGCGCCGAACGCTTCCAGAGCCCAGACTTCCATTTCTCCGAACCGCTGACCCCCCTGCTGCGCTTTGCCGCCCAAAGGCTGCTGCGTTACCAGCGAGTAAGGGCCTGTGCTACGGGCGTGGATCTTATCGTCTACCAAGTGAACCAGCTTCAGCATATAGGCGATGCCGACTGTGATCGGGCGATCGAACGGTTCCCCAGTTCGGCCATCGTAGACAATAGTCTTGCCGGGGTGCTTTTCGCTAAACACCCAAGGCTTGCCGGTTTTTTCCCTGGCTTCCTGCAGCTTGCCGTGTACGGTTTCCCGCGACTTTTCAGCGCCGTGCATTTCATCAAAAGGCACCATCTTGAACCGCATCGACAGATTTTCGCCGGCCCATCCTAGCAAGCACTCAAAAATCTGACCTACGTTCATCCGCGACGGTACGCCCAACGGATTGAGCACTATGTCAACGGGAGTCCCGTCGGGTAAGTAGGGCATATCCTCCATCGGCAGAATCCGGGACACAATACCCTTATTTCCGTGGCGGCCGGCCATTTTGTCGCCGACTTGAATCTTCCGCTTTTGAGCTACGTAGACGCGGACGACCATGTTGGCGCCGGGAGGCAGTTCGTCGCCCTGTTCGCGGGTAAACACCCGCACATCCACCACGCGACCTTTTTCGCCGTTAGGGACGCGGAGGGAATTGTCGCGCACGTCGCGGGCTTTTTCGCCGAAGATTGCCCTCAGCAGTTTTTCTTCCGGCGGTTGGTCGGATTCGCCTTTGGGGGTGACTTTGCCGACTAGGATGTCGCTGGCTTCTACCCAGGCACCTTTGCGGATAATGCCCTGTTCGTCTAGCTGGCGCAGCGCGTCTTCGCCGACGTTAGGAATTTCGCGGGTGATTTCTTCGGGGCCGAGTTTGGTTTGGCGGGCTTCGATTTCGTATTTTTCAATGTGGATCGAAGTGTAGACATCTTCGTACACCAAACGCTCGCTAATTAGCATCGCGTCTTCGTAGTTGTAGCCTTCCCAAGGCATATAAGCTACGAGGATGTTGTGGCCCAGAGCGAGTTCTGCCCCTTCAGTGGAGGAACCGTCGGCGAGAACTTGACCGGCAACTACTCGATCGCCCTCATAAATCAGCGGACGCTGGTTTAAACAAGTATCTTGGTTAGAGCGCTGATATTTTTGCAGTTCGTGTTCGATGCAGCCAGCATATTTTTGCTTCCAAACCGAGGGCTGTTTGACTTTGAGATCGTCGTATTCCCGAATCAGGAAATGTTCCTCGCTGGAATTCGATTCGGCATCCACAGCTAGGGGTTTGACAATAATCCGGGTGGCGTCTATGTAAATTACCTCGCCGTTAATCCGGGAAACCACAACCATCCCGGAATCTCGCGCTGCCTGAGCTTCCAAGCCCGTACCGACTAGGGGCCGTTCTGGTTTCAGCAGCGGCACAGCTTGCCGCTGCATATTCGATCCCATCAGAGCTCTGTTGGCGTCGTCGTGTTCCAGGAACGGAATCAGCGATGTCGCCACGGAGACGATTTGCACCGGCGAAATCGCCATGTAGTCCACCTGCATCGGCGTAGTCGTCGTAAATTCTTGGCGGTAGCGGACGGCTACGGTTTCGCCCAAGAGGTTGTTGTTTTCGTCGAGACTGATGTCTCCGGGGGCGACGCGCAAATCGTCTTCTTCATCGGCTGTCATGTAAACGGGGGCTTTGTCGCGCAGCACCTGTCCTTTTTCTACTGGATAGAAAGGAGTTTCTATGAACCCGTAGGAGTTGACGCGGGCGTGGGTTGCCAAGGAACCGATCAGACCGGCGTTGGGGCCTTCTGGTGTTTCGATCGGGCAAATCCGGCCGTAGTGGGACGGGTGAATGTCTCGCACCGCAAACCCGGCGCGTTCCCGTGTCAAACCTCCAGGCCCAAGGGCGGAAAGCCGGCGTTTGTGCGTCAGTTCTGCCAGAGGGTTGGTTTGATCCATGAACTGCGAAAGCTGGGAGGAACCGAAGAATTCCTTGATTGCTGCTACCAGCGGTTTCGGGTTGACCAGAGAAGCGGGGCTGAGGGAGTCGGCATCCGAGACGGTCATTCTTTCGCGGATGATCCGTTCTAAGCGGTTGAGGCCGACGCGGACTTGGTTTTGCAGCAGTTCTCCGACACTGCGGACGCGGCGGTTGCCTAAGTGGTCGATGTCGTCTGTCGAACCGATGTCGAATTCGAGGTTGATTAAGTAGTCGATCGCCGTCAAGATATCTTGCGATGTCAGCACCCGCATCGTATCCGGGACTGTCAAGCGCAGTTTTTTGTTGAGTTTGTAGCGGCCGACTCGGCCCAAATCGTAGCGTTTGGGGTCGAAAAAGCGCGAGTTGAGGAGCTGTTCGCCGCCCGCCACGGTGGGGGGTTCGCCGGGACGGAGTTTGCGGTAGAGCTCCATCAAAGCTTCTTCTTCGCCAAATTGTCCTTCTTTCTCGATCGTTTTCTGGAAGTATTCCGGGTGGCGCAGGGAGTCGTAGATTTCGCCGTCTGTGAGTCCCAATGCTTTGAGCAGCACCTGGGCTGAGAGTTTGCGGGTTTTGTCGATTCTGACCCAGACTAAATCGTTTTTGTCTGTTTCAAATTTCAGCCACGCACCTCGGTTGGGGATCAGCGAGGCGTTATACGAACGGCGACCGTTTTTGTCGGTTTCTGATTTGTAGTAGACGCCGGGCGATCGCACGATTTGGTTGACAATCACCCGTTCGGCGCCGTTGATAATGAAAGTGCCGCGCTCGGTCATCAAGGGCAAATCGCCGATGAAGACTTCTTGTTCTTTGATTTCGCCTGTTTCTTTGTTAATCAGGCGGGTGGGGACGTACATTTGCACCGAGTAGGTGCTGTCCCTGCGCTTGGCTTCGTCCACGTCGTATTTCGGGCGCTTGAGTTTGAAGTCTTTGCCCATGAAGTGGAGTTCCAGCTTGCCCGTGTAGTCTGTAATCGGGGAGAAGCTGTCGAGTTCTTCGATCAGCCCGGCTTCTAGAAACCAGCGAAAACTTGCCCGCTGGATTTCGATCAGGTCGGGCAAGGTGAAGGCGAATTCTGTGTAATCTTTAGTGGTCATGGGTATCCTTTTTTCGCAGTGGCTCTAGCTTTTTACATGGCGCCAAGGCTTGGCTTTTTTACCTTGTTGCGTTTTTTTGATGGATTGTGTGAGAGAATTTATATGATATTTTTGCGATCCTGCCAACTGCTGCAACGGTTATTTGTGCTGGTTGCTCGCATAAGTTTTATGCTGATTTTGGCTTCGATTGAGATGCTTTTAGCTCCGATATCGTGGTGTTCCAAGATAAAATTCCTACACTTTTGACTCCTAAAATTGACTTGACAGCTATTGCCAAATTGCTGAGTTTCCAAGTTTTTTCTGATGTGTAAGTTTGAGCGTGAAATTTTGAGGTATTGCGTGAAGTTTTTGCCGATCCCGAAGGTTAGCGTACTCGCGTTGTGTTGGCATTTCCCGGGCGACATCGCAGTCGCGGATAGTAAGCCAACGCCCGATCGGTCGGTTCTTTTTATTATAGGACGCAAATCCGATCGCAGCAGGCAACGCCAAAAGAATCTCCAATAAAGGATGAATCCGGTTTTTCTGCAGGATATAAATGGGATTCTCTCTATCGCTGGCCCCTAAATCGACCTGTTTTCCTCGTTTCTTTGTTCTTCTATAGCTAAACTGAAAAACCGAATAGCTGACACGCATTTTCGGTTGTCTGCTGGGACAAAGTTAAGAGAGAAACTCCTCTCAATTTAGCAACTTGCTCGGCTACATAGTAGACGTAGGCTGGTTCGTTGCGTTTTCCCCGCTGGGGTACGGGGGCGAGAAAAGGGCAATCTGTCTCGACTAGGATGCGATCGCTATTTACCATACAAGCTGATTCTTGTATTTGCAAGGCTTTTTTAAAGGTGACTGTGCCGCTAAAACTGATGTAGAAACCTAGGTCTAAAAACCACTGGGTTTCTTCGGGTGTACCTCCCCAGCAGTGCATGACCCCGCGCACTGACCCGCGTGTTTGCCAAAAGTTCCTCAGCATTTCGGCCATTGGGGCGGCGGCGTCGCGACAGTGGATAATGACTGGTTTGTCAAGTTGCTGGGCGATTTCAAGCTGTGCCTCAAACACTTTAAACTGGTGTTCTCGATCGTCTGCTTTATAAAAGTCCAGTCCGGTTTCGCCGATCGCCACTACCCTAGAGTCCGAACTTGCTAATTCCCTAATCTGGCTCGCAGTCTCGTCTTTCCACTTGTCGGCATCTAGGGGGTGGAGTCCCACCGCAAAGGAGACTTCGGCAAACTGATTGGCGATTGCTTGAATTCCGGCAAACTCTTCTGGCTCTACACAAGAATGAACCAGCCGAACTACACCAGCTTCGCGCCAGCGTTCTCGAATGGCTTCTAACTCAGATTTGTAGGTTTCAAAGTTGATATGAACGTGAGTGTCGATGAGCTGCATGGGGGAAGCAGATTAGAGGTGATACGGGAGAGTCCCAGTGGGTGAGGTATGAGGGCGAGAGGGCGAGAGTGGGGGAGTGGGAGACTCGACGAAACAATTGGAAGACTGGGAGAGGGGGAGATTGGGAAAAATCTTTCCTCTTCCTTTTTCCCTCAGTATCCATCCGTTAAATCGCATACACCATCCGTTGCCGAACTCCGCGCTTGAATTCTTCCCTCAAAATCGATTAAATCCGTTAAATCCCGTACACAATCCGTTGCCGAACTTCCTTCTGTCTTAAGATGCTACCGAGGATGCTTCGTGTGGCTTGAGGGTTCTTGCCAAGCGGGACTTTTTGCGAGCGCCGTTGTTGCGGTGGAGTACACCTTTTTTGACAGCTTTGTCAATTTTGCTGTAGGCCTCAGACATTCGCTGCTGGACTTCTTGCATTAATTCAGGGCTCGGAGCTGCGGCGTATTTGTCAACTGTCGCAAAATACTTCTTCATCAAAGTTTTGACCGCTGACTTGTAAGATTTGTTGTACAAGCGGTTGCGTTCGGCGATTTTGACTCGTTTGACGGCGGACTTAATATTAGCCATAGTTCAGTTGCTGGAAGTAGGTATTCATTGATACACCTTAGTCTCAAGACAGTCTCAAGACACGGGGATTTGGAAGGACAACCTTTTCGGGATCGATCCGCAAAAAGCTTGATTTTAAACGGCTGAGTCAGACAGCCACTCTCCATTCGCTCAGATAAATCTGAGTCTGTGGGTATTTTTTGGCGATCGCCCGCGCAATAATTTTTTATTGACTCATTTAACTGCCTGCTTTGTATCCCTGACGATACCCAAAGGTATGACACTGGTGTTACGAAGGCGTTTTGCGGTGTTTCCACCGTCACGAGTTAAAGTCACGGTTTCTTGCGCGCAATTTTCAAGTATACAATAATTTGGCGTTTTTTTATAAAAAAATTATCAGGTGTTGGAAAAACTAATATAGCATCTATTCTGCAAAGAATGTGATTCCCTGAAAAATCCAAGTTAAGCTATAACAAAGAGTACGGGTTATTTGGGGTTCGGCAAGAAGCACTTACCGAAGGTAGAAGGTACAAGGTAGCCGGAGCAGAAGGTAGAAGGTAGAAGGTAGAAGGCAGAATCAAAATTCTCCCGCTTGCACACTCTCCCCCTCACTCACTCTCGGGCTCGGACACTCTCCCGCTCTGGGATCGAACCCTCTCCCTCCGCACCCGGTTTTATGGCGCACAATTCCTCAGAAAGGTTGTGACTTGTCCTCAGTGTTGCAAAATCCTCGACAGAGATTTAAACGCTGCACTGAAGGCTTTGCAAATGCCGCGAGTCTCGCGGTTTAAGCTTGTGGACTGGTGGTGACCTACTTCTGCAGGAAATCGATAGCCACAAAAATCCCCAATTGTCAAGCAAATGTTAGTGAATTTATAGACGGCATTCCTAATCTCCATGCTGCGAATCATTACTCAGTGGGTTGAGGCACAAGCTGAACTGCGACGAATCTGCGATCGCACCCATGACGAACTTGTTGTTCACAAAGAAGCCACCGTGCGGGAGGTGCTGCAAGCTGTAAGGCGCAGAGGCGATCAGGCTGTGCTGCACTACACTGCTGAATTTGACCGCATGACCCTAAATGTGGAAGATTTACGGGTGAGCGGCGCCGAATTGGATGCTGCTTACCAGCAGGTGTCGAAAGAATTATTAAATGCAATCCGGCTGGCTTGCAAACAGGTAGAGGCGTTTCACCGACAGCGCGTCCCGAAGTCTTGGGTGCAGTTTGGTGATGACGAGATTGTTTTGGGCAAACGCTACACCCCGGTCGATCGAGCGGGAATTTACATTCCTGGCGGTCAGGCGTCCTATCCAAGCTCGGTGATCATGAATGCGGTTCCTGCGAAGGTCGCCAAGGTTCCGAGACTGGTGATGTGTACTCCCCCCGGACAGGAAAAGAAAATGAATCCTGCGGTGCTGGTAGCGGCTCAGGAAGCGGGAGTTGATGAGATTTATCGGGTAGGCGGGGCGCAGGCGATCGCAGCTTTGGCTTACGGTACGGAAACTATTCCGAAGGTGGATTTAATTACTGGGCCAGGGAATATTTACGTCACCCTGGCTAAAAAACTGGTTTACGGGACGGTGGGGATAGATTCTCTGGCTGGCCCGTCGGAGGTGCTGATCGTAGCAGACGGCTCGGCTAATCCTGTACACGTAGCTGCGGATATGTTGGCTCAAGCTGAGCACGATTCGATGGCGTCGGCAATTTTGCTGACGGCGGATTCGGTGCTGGCGAGGAAAGTGGTTGCTGAGGTAGACAGACAGTTGACCAATCACCCGCGCCGAACTTTAACAGAAAAGGCGATCGCCAACTATGGTTTAGTCGTGGTAGTTGACTCGCTCAAAGCCGCGGCGGAACTCTCTAACGAGTTTGCCCCGGAACACTTGGAATTGCAAGTTGCAGATCCCTGGGCTTTGCTCGACCAAATTCGCCACGCTGGGGCGATTTTCTTGGGCTGCTCGACGCCGGAAGCTGTAGGTGATTATTTGGCTGGCCCGAATCACACTTTGCCGACTTCTGGGGCTGCGCGCTATGCGTCGCCGCTGGGTGTGGAAACTTTTATGAAGCATTCGAGTTTGATTCAATATTCGCCTGCTGCACTTAAGAAGGTGAGTAGGGCGATTAATGTTTTAGCCGAAGCAGAGGGGCTTCCTTCTCATGCTGATTCGGTGCGGCTGCGCACAGAAAATGATGGTGATTTTTAGATGGTAGATTTGGGATTGGCGATCGAGATTTAAGTAGATGAGCGGGAAAATACATAAGTAGTCAAAAACGAGTGAAACGCAGTCAAACGAAGCAATTCGCTGGCGATTACGGTAGCTTTACATTCTGTGACAGCCGGCAAAGTTTATTTGCACCTACCTACTTACGGACTGCGGGTTTAAAAAACCCGGTTTCTTCAATTATCTGCCTTAAATGACGCAATTATGTTAAGAAACCGGGTTTGTGCGTAGGTAATGATGATGTTGGTGGGCAGCGCGAAATTGTGGAAAGTAGGCGACAATCAAGGAGAAATTCAAAGTCTACTATCTGAGATTTAAAGGTGCACGGCATTGAATACTATTTTGGTAGCGATCGACAATTCAGAGTTAGCGACTCAGGTATTGCAACTTGTAGGGCAATTTCAGCTAGAACCGACGGCAAAGGTGATTCTAGTTCATGTTGTCAGTTCTGGTACGTCGGATTTTGACGCGGTTGTCGATCGACCTCACGCTCAGGGAGATGAAATTGCTTACCGAGAAGTGGAGAAGTTACTGCAATCTTATCAGGAAAAGTTGCCTTGCCAGAGCGATTTAGAAATTGTGTCAGGGGAGCCAGCAGAGGAAATTTTGCGTTTGGCTAATATTTATAAGGCGGATTTAATTGCGATCGGCTGTCGGGGTTTGACTGGTTTAAAGCGGATTTTGGAGGGTTCGGTGAGTGCTGAGGTTGTGGCTGAGGCTCCTTGTTCGGTGTTGGTGGTGCGGGTGAGATGAGCGGGAAAACCCCATAACCGCTGCAATCGGTAGAGTAGATATCAACCCAATTGCTGCAATCCCTTACTGTGCAAATTCTGCTCGATGTGCTGCATTTCCTTCATATCCTCACCCGCAACTATCCCGTAAATTTCCGTGTAGATTTTTCCGTATTTAACCTTCTCTAAAGCCGACAAAATTATCAAGTCCTTGCGATCGAGTTCTGGCTTCAGGGTGACAAGAATCGATTCCAAAGTCCCATCCATTCGCCAGTCACTCGAATATTTAGCCACCTCCTTTCCCAGCCCCAGTAAGGTATGGCGCTGCACGCAAAGCGGAGTCGAGCCATTAACTCGGAAATTGGCATCGATCGCATACAACTGTCCCTCTGAGTCTTCCAGCACGTCGAAGCCAATAACGCCAAAATAACCCTGTTGGTGAGCATATTTACCAATAGCGGCAATCATCTCAAAAAACCTACTCATGTCGGTTTCGCGGTAGTGAATTAGTCCCCCTAAATAGCTGCCATCTGGAGTGACAAGTTGGCTGGTAGTGCCGATAAGCCTGATATTTCCAGTTTTGCTTACATAGAACTGCACACAATAATTCTGCACTTCATTCTTGACGAATTCCGAGATAATAATCGTATCCAGCAACTTAATATCGAGATATTTCCTCACTTCCTGCAAGCAGTAGTTCAGATCGCTGGCGCTTTTGATAATATAAGTGCCTTCTCCAGAAAGTCCGTGGGATGTTTTAATCAAGTAGGGGAATTGCTCTGGTAACTGAATGCTTTCGAGATTGACTTCGTGCAGATTGTAGCTTTGGTATTTCGGACATTGCACCCCTAATTCTGCTAGCGTTGCTTTGCTGAGCAAGTGGTAGTGGATGTCGGGATGGACGGCGTGTTTTTCAGGTTTGAGATTGTCGAAGGGAAATAGAGTGAGGAGTTTGTCAAAGCGATCGCTTCGACTGAGATCTTCGAGATAAGTTGAGCAGTCTATCATCTCCATACTGCTGTAGCTGAAGCCAAAATGCTCCCGCCAATAGTCAATCAGCGAGTGGGGTGGTAAATTAATCACAATCCCTGGGATGGCATCGCCTAACACAGCCAGATTTTTCCAAGGTTCCTTCTGGCCAATCTTGTCGAAAGAAGTTTTGGTGGCTTCACTGCTGCCGTCTTGAATAAAGTATTTTTTCCTGTTGGGGTAAGCAGCCCAACTCGCAGTTGCAGGGTAATTTAGGATGAACGCATAACGTGCATCTGTGATGTCTGGAGCAAACAAATCGGAAAGAGAATTGCCTTGAAAGTAAAGAAAATCGTATGTTGAGTTCATAGGAATATCCAAGTCGAGTTTGAATTGAACAGTTTTCCCGGCCACTAAGTAGCTCGACATAATTAAAAGTAGGGTGGGCAATGCCCGCCCTACAAATTGAAAGAGTGTTTATTGATGTCAAGCTACTTAATACCTAGGAAATAAGATATTAGTTGCAGAATTTTAACTCTCTCCAACTAGAGAGAATGCAACCTCAATAATTTCAACGATGGGCGAGTTGTTTTTTCTTAGTGAACACAGCCACCTTGTCCATTTCTGAGGTTCTATAAGCACAAGCCATGTCGGTTGAATTATGCGCCCAGCCAACCCGCCCTTGAGGGTCTATGATGACGCACCCAGCTTCTCCTGCTATCTTAGATGCCAGAGTCTCAATTGCCATCTGCGCTGCTTCGTCTGGGTGCTTGCCGGACGCTAGAATGTCGATCGCCGTCTTAGCCAGAACTACTGGCATAATCGACTCGCCATCGCCTGTGGTCGAGCAAGCGCCCTGTTCATTTTCAGCAAACAAGCCTGAGCCAATAATGGCGCTGTCGCCGACGCGACCGGCGGGCTTATTCATAGTGCCTCCTGTTGAGGTACCGGCAACTAAGGTGCCACTGCTGTCCAAAGCTACACAACCAACGGTATTGGGGCGGTCAATAACTTCTTTTTCCTCCTCCCACTCTTGCTGTTGCTCCTCTGCGATTAAGTCTTCTTTTGTACACCTCTCGGCTCCATTTTCTGCTGCAAAATGTTCTGCGTGATCCGCTACTAAGAACATGGGTTTTTTATCCATAATCTTTCGCGCCACAGAGATGGGATGGCACAGGCCTTGAACATTGGCGATCGCTCCCCAAGCTAATGAACCGCCTTCCATGATCCCTGCGTCTAGCTCTACCTCTCCCTTACTGTTGAGAACCGATCCAAAGCCTGCGTTAAATGTCTGGTCAGCTTCCAGAACCCGGATAGCTGCCTCAACTGCTTCTGCTGCTGTACCCCCGCTTGCGAGCACTGCCCAACCCGCTTCTGCTGCTGCGGTACAGCCTGCATTGTTGGCTGCAACCTTCTCTTGTGAGATGGTTTTTGCTCCACCGTGAACAATAATACTCAATACCATAAATTTCCTTTTTTTTATCTTAAGCTCTACTTAAAAATGCCTTATATCAATCAATTTATTATAAGCAATTTTTAAGTATTTTATTTGATGCTAGTTATATAGCCTAGCTGTGTTTAATTTAAGATTCGTATATCTTCAGATATAATTATTTTTGTCGATATTTGTATTCCTCCTGACTTAGCTCTTTACGAATTATTAATATATATGTTGCCAAAGTTAGGTCAATAGTTTGAGGAAATTTGGCTGCGAGTTAGTTAAGGAAATTGAAAGAGTTAGGGAGTAAAGATGAGGTAAAACTTAAGGCGATGCACTACAGCTTAACAGGCAAAATCGGTAAACGTGAAGAAGGAGACTTTGAGAGACAATAAGTGCGATCGGCCTTCACATCAGTCTGAACCTTTCTGCTTCCCCGCCAAAAACTCTCGCAGCCGCAACAAACTCGCCGTTTGTCCAAAATTCAGCGCTAGCAGCGACACTCCCTTCAACCGAGACTGCACTCAACCGTCGCCCCAATACCACTCGTGAAATCCGTCAATTCCCTGACTCAACAACAGTCGCAGACAATTCTGCTCAGCAATAATATCGCGGTGGGACGATTTCCCTGTGCATGGTCAACGAATTTGACTTGCCACAAAGTATTGTTGACCGCCAAGTCAGAAAAATGAAAATGATTTCCCCCTCCAACATAGAGGTGGACATCAACATCGAAAACGCACACGAATATATCGGTATGTGCCACCGGGAAGTGTTCGACTGCTTCCTGCGCGATCGTGCCGCTTCCTTGGGTGCAAAGCTGATTAACGGCATCGTTTACAAATTAGAGTTTGTAGGGTGTCTCAGCAGTTGATCGCACTTTTGCTTTGATTTCTAGCGCACATTACGCAGGCTGGGGTTTTACACACCATAATTACACATAAAACTCTATTTTTAAAATAATAAATTATGATTTTAAAACGTTTTTTATCTGTCAATGTACGGTATAAAACTATAAATTATAGCTTTATAGCTGGCTAAAAATAATTAAAAACCGCTCGTGACTGTTGAGGGTGAAGAATGTGGGTTTCAGGTATAGCAACCGCCCTGATGGTGACGACGTTCTTAATCGCTAAGTCTACACCGCAGTTGACCGCACTGACCAGCCAATACCTTAAACTTATAATTGTCTGATACGTGCTCTGCCAGCTAAAAGTTAATGAAACTAGCCTTCTTTCCTATACATGGTGCTGCAATGCTAGCGATCGCAGCCACTATTTTGAGTACAGCGGTGGTACAAGGACAACCCATTGTTCCCGCACCCGATGGAACTGGCACTACTGTCACGCCAAGCGGCGATCGCTTGAATATTACAGGTGGCAAAACTTCTAGAGATGGAGCGAATCTTTTCCACAGTTTTCAACAGTTTGGGCTTACCGAAGGGCAGCTTGCTAATTTTATTTCTACTCCCGCTATTCGCAACATTTTAGGGCGGGTAGTAGGCGGCAATCCTTCTATTATCAACGGTTTAATTCAAGTAATTGGCGGCAATTCCAACCTGTTTTTAATAAATCCTTCGGGCATTATCTTTGGCCCTAATGCTAGCTTGAATCTTCCGGCTGCTTTTACGGGTACTACTGCTACTAACATCGGTTTTGATTCCGGTTTGTTCAATGTTGCAGGAGCGAACGATTACATTACGCTGATAGGAACTCCGAACACTTTTTACTTTAATCTCAGCCAACCGGGAAGTATCCTCAATGCAGGTAATTTAGCAGTCATGCCTGGACAAAGTATAACTTTAATTAGCGGTACTGTCGTCAGCACGGGTTCCCTCAAGGCTCCCCAAGGTAATATTATTGTCGCTTCTGTCCCCGGTAAAAATGCTGTTCGGCTTAGTCAAGAAGGACATTTATTAAGTTTAGAAATACGGGTTATTGACGGCGAATTGTTGGCACAGAATGGGCAATTGTCTCTGCCTTTGTCTCTTCCACAATTGCTTGCCGGTGCAGGTGGGAACTCTGCTACTGGTATCTCCGTTAACGGTGCAGGAGAAGTGGTTTTGACGGCGGGTTTGAGAGTGGAAAGCGGAGATGTGGCGATCGCTAGTTCTACTGTTAATAGTCAGAATGCTACACTCTCGGCAGCACGTAATCTCACTTTGGTAGAAAGCCAGCTACTTACTGAGAACAATTTGTATCTGTTGGCAGGAGATACGGTGCGGGTGAGGGATGGAAATAACGCTTTCAGGGCGATCGCAGGTGGCAATCTTACAATACAAGGTAATCAAAATATTGATATCTTCGCGCTAAATTACCCTAACCCTGCATTCCAATCCGCAGGGGATATCACATTATTGAGCAATGGCAATGTTTCGGGTGATGCTCACTTCGCTGCGCGTGGTAATTTTTCTATTCTCACATTGTCTGGCAACGGCGGCAGTTTTGTGAGCTTGTACGACCCGATTATTAGCTCCGAGGGAGATGTGAGATTTGGAGATTATACTGGAACCTCACTTAAGGTAGAAGCAAAAGGCGCGATCGCCGCGGGAGATATTACCATCACTGGGCCAGATACTACTTTGTTGGGTTCCGCCGATCCAGATGCGGCAGTGCTTTCAGGTAGTGCAGCTTTAATTCTGCGATCGGGCGTTTCGACTTTGGCGAATGCTGCGAATCTGCCGCCGAATGTCACCGAAGGGGAGACATTTTTTGCTTCACCGGGTGTTGCTTCGGGCAATAGCATCGGAGTGGGAGCGATTTCGACAGCAGGCGGGCCTGTGATTTTGGAGTCGGGAGGCGACATTGCGCTGGATGCGATCGCCACTTCTGGGGGTAATATTACTCTCAAAGCTGCCAGCGACATCGCCGTTACAGGCACTCTTCAGTCTACTGGCGGCAGTGTTGACATCACGGCTGGCAATCTTCTCACAGTCAGCGGCACTTTTACAGATAGTAACGGTGTAAATGCGAGCATTTCCAGCGCTAATAATGGCACGGGTGGCGGCGCGATTACTATTCGCCACGCGGGGAGCACGACTACACCTTTTATTGTCGGCGATGCGACAACGAATGGGACGACGGGAGCCATTACATCAGGTTCCGAGACAATTTCGCCGCAGTTCGCGGTGCCGGTGCCGCCTAGCACTTACACTCAGGGCAATATTGCGATCGTTACTTCCGCGCCATCTACAACACCGCAACCGACACCATCTCCAACACCACAACCAACGCCATCTCCAACACCACCACCAACCACAGCACCAACACCAGCACAAACCCCAACAACCAACCAACCAACCACAACGAAACTAACAACACAAAACAAAAAACATAAAAA
>NZ_SRRZ01000020.1:45079-78016 GCF_013179805.1 Microcoleus asticus IPMA8
CCCTCTTCTTCTACATCTTTGAAACCGACACCATCTCCATCTTCTCTACTCACTGCATCTCCAACACCACAACCAACCCCATCTCCAACACCGCAACCAACACCGGAACCGACACCACCACCAATACCATCTCCAACACCATCTCCAACATCACTACCAACACCATCTCCAACATCACCAACACCATCTCCAACACCGGAACCCGCGCCATCTCCAATATCAGAACAAACGATATTACCGGATATCTCAATTACCAATACGATCGCCCAATCTGGCAACCTGAATATCATTAATAGAATTGAATCTCTTTTTAACTACAGATCCGATTGGGTAAGCGAAGTTGTCCAAACCGCATCGCCTCTAAGTAGAGTTAGCCTTAGCGATATCACACGACTGATCGATAAACGCGATATCCCTCAAGCTAGTTTCTTTATCGATATCTTCTATAGCGAACAAGTGGGGTCATACGTCAACCAGGAAATCAGGCGGGATTTGCAATCTTTTACGGCCATACAGCAAAGAACTAGAACTATCGCCAACCAAACTGGTAAAAAACCAGCCATTATTTACGCCTTAGCCCGCCCTGAACAATTAGACCTGATCATCGTCCCCCCGACAGGCCTCCCAATTCATAAAAGCATCCCCGCCGCCCGGCGCGAAACTTTGATGCAAGTAGTCGCCAGCTTCAGATCTGAACTTCTTAATCCCATAAAACTCAATACTCAGAGCTATTTGCCAGCATCCCAACAACTTTACCAGTGGATAATCGCACCCTTAGAAGCTGATTTGAAAGCTCAGGGCATCGATACGCTAGTTTTTAGTATGGATGCGGGGTTGCGATCGCTCCCCTTAGCCGCCCTCCATGACGGTTCTCAATTCCTAGTAGAAAAGTACAGCATCGGACTCCTTCCCAGCGTCAACTTAACCGATACTAATTATGAAAGTGTTAAAAATGCTGAAGTTTTAGCAATGGGAGCCTCGCAATTTACTAATAACCAACCCTTGCCAGCAGTGCCTGCTGAACTTAACGCTATTGCCTCAGAATGGAAAGGCGAATCTTTCCTTAATCAAACCTTTACTCTCAATAATCTTCAATCGCAGCGCAATGACAGACCCTATCGGATTATTCACCTCGCCACTCACGGAGAATTTAAGCCAGGAGCACCGAGCAATTCTTACATTCAGTTATCAGATAGAAGGTTAACACTCGATCGCGTGCGCGAACTAGGGTGGAATCAGCCGCCTAAAGTTGAGCTATTGGTGTTGAGCGCTTGTAAAACTGCTGTGGGTGATGATGACGCTGAATTAGGCTTTGCGGGGCTAGCTGTGCAAGCGGGGGTGAAGTCTGTTTTGGCGAGTCTTTGGTACGTCAGCGATGAAGGTACTTTAGGGTTAATGGCTGAATTTTACCATGAGTTAAAAGTCGCGCCTATTAAAGCCGAAGCCTTACGGCAGGCTCAAATCGCCATGCTCAAAGGTCAAGTTCGCATTGAAAATGGCCGTTTAATTTTGTCTAACTTAAATAAGGAGTTAGAATTGCCACCCGAATTAGCTAAACTAGGTAATCAAAACCTTTACCATCCTTATTATTGGTCGGGCTTTACAATGATTGGAAGTCCTTGGTAAGGTATAAAGGTGATTGCAATTGCTTCTTGAATCGCGACATAAAATTGCTGTGTTATTCGTAATGACATAGTAGTAAGTGCATCAAGACTAACAATATCATTGCGAACGAAGCGAAGCAATCGCCAGGAATGATGGAATCACTAACATCTGATTGCTAGTAATTCTCTAAATGCTATTTGAATGAAAAACCTAAAAAGTTAAAATTAAATAGATGCAAATGATACAGCAAAAGTTGGTTTCAACTCTAGTTTTTATTGACTCAAATGTTGAAGATTACCAGAGTTTAATTAGTAGCATTTCCCCAAAGGCTGAAGTAATTATCCTAGATGAAAAGCGGGATGGCATTGAGCAAATAACCGAAAGAGTAGCAACTAAACAAAATATAGAAGCAATCCACATCATCTCTCACGGCAGTCCAGGTGCAGTACAACTCGGTGCAAATACACTCAACAGCAGCAACATAGAAAGCTTCAGCCCTCAACTCCAACAGTGGCGCAAAGCATTAATTCCCGGTGCCGATATTCTCCTCTACGGGTGTAATGTCGCCGCCGATGTATCGGTGACAACTGACATCGACTACATCCGCCACATCAGCGAGGGGTTAAAACCCCTGTCTGATAGCTTAAGTCGGTTAAAAGCGACTCAAGACAATCTTGACAATTCACTTATTGGGTCATCTGTCGATGACTTTCGCTATCAGACGGGGGTTAAAGCCCCCGGCGGGACTGGTGTTAAGCCGACAAAACCAAACCAATTCCTTGAACGCCTGAGTGAATTAACGGGTGCCGACATCGCCGCTTCTGCCAACCTGACAGGCAATGCGGCACAGGGTGGAGACTGGGAACTGGAAGTACAAATAGGCATCATTGAAACGCCCATACCATTTAACGCCAACACCCTCAAAAACTACAGCGGCGTGCTAGGCTTCGCCACCAAAGTTGACTTCCCTACTGGGAGTTACTCCGTCTCCGTCAGCCTCGGCGACATCAACGGCGACGGGAAACCTGACTTAGCTGTGGCGAACGACAACAGCGTCTCCATCCTGCTCAACACCACCACTACCGGAGCCACCACTGCCAGTTTTGCTCCCCAAGCCGCCTTAGCTAGTGGCACTGGCGCCAGATCCGTCAGCATCAGCGACATCAACGGCGACGGAAAACCTGACTTAGCTGTGCCGAACGCGAACAGCAACGATGTCTCCATCCTGCTCAACACCACCCCCAAAGTTACTGCTGTCACCGCCACCACCCCTGACGGCAGCTACGGTGTAGATTCTACTATCAATATCACCGTCACCTTCGATGCTGCTGTCAACGTCACCGGCACGCCCCGACTGCAACTCGAAACAGGCACAACCGACCAATTTGCCAACTACGCCTCTGGTAGCGGTACTACAGCCCTCACCTTCAACTATTTAGTGCAACCAGGAGACACCTCGGGTGACTTACAATACCTCCTCACTAACGCTCTCACGCTCAATGGCGGCACAATTAAAGAAACCGTTGGTACAGCGTTTGACGCATTTTTAACTCTTCCTACCTTAGCCTCAGCGAACTCTCTGGGCGGTAGCAAAGCCATAGTTATTGATGGTATTGCACCCACAGTTGCCTTAACATCCGCATCAGCAACAACAGTAAATGGTTTATTTAGCGTCACAGCAACATTTAGTGAAAATGTCACCGGGTTTGATAATACTGATATCACCGTCGCCAATGCGACTGTCGGTAACTTTGTCACACTTGATGCCAAAACCTACACCTTTGATGTCACTCCCACCGCTGATGGTAATGTCACAGTTGATGTACTTGCGGCTAAAGCTACGGATACTGCGAGTAATAACAATACCGCTGCCACTCAACTTGTTCGTACTGCTGATATTACACCGCCAACAGTTGCCTTAACATCCGCATCACCGACAACAATAAATGCACCATTTTTAGTCACAGCAACTTTCAGTGAAAATGTGACAGGATTTAGTTCGAGTGGCATTAATGTTACTAACGGTACGGTTAGCAGTTTTACAGGTAGCGGCACGACTTATAATTTTACAGTCACACCGAATGCTGATGGCGCTGTCACAGTTGATGTACCGGAGGCAACAGCTACGGATACTGCGACTAATAACAATACCGCTGCCACTCAACTGACTCGTACTGCTGATATTACACCGCCAACTATTGCCTTAACATCCGCATCACCGACAACAATAAATGCACCATTTTTAGTCACAGCAACTTTTAGTGAAAATGTGACAGGATTTAGTTCGAGTGGCATTAATGTGACTAACGGTACGGTTAGCGGTTTTATTGGTAGCGGCACGACTTATAATTTTACAGTCACACCGAATGCTTATGGCGCTGTCACAGTTGATGTACCGGAGGCAACAGCTACGGATACTGCGACTAATAACAATACCGCTGCAACTCAACTTGTTCGTACTGCTGATTTTACCGCACCAACTGCTAGCTTGGGTACAATTTCTAACATTGCTACAGCGGGCGGCACAAGTCAGACATTGACAGTTACTTTCAGTGATAGTAGCGGAGTTGATGTTAGCAGTTTAGATAATTCTGACCTAGTAGTAAATTGGTCAAATGGTGCAATTCCCGCTACATTTTTCAGCGTCGATACTAATAGTAATGGCACCACTCGCACGGCAACTTATTCGCTGACTCCGCCTGGGGGAAGTTGGGATGATACAGATAATGGCAGTTACGCTGTTAATTTGCAAGCATCGCAAATAAAAGATACTTTTGGCAATCAAGTTTTAGGTAGCAATTTAGGTAGTTTTACTGTTAACATTGCCACGCCAACACCGACTCCCACGCCAGCACCAATTCCCGCGCCAGCACCGATTCCCGCGCCAGCACCAATTCCCGCGCCAGCACCGATTCCCGCGCCGACTCCCACGCCAACAATTCCCACGCCAACTCTAGGTACTCCCGCTGTCATTTTCATTGAACCACTTGGCAGTACCGAGGTACTCGAAAGCTTGGGCAGCGATATATACAAAGTGCGACTAAATACTCAGCCAACTGCTAATGTCACCGTCGCCATTACCCCTGAAACTCAAGTTACTGTTAGCCTACCTGCCCTTACTTTTACTCCCGCCAATTGGAATGTCGCTCAAACGGTAACGGTGACTGCGGTTGACGATGCGGTTGTTGAGGGCGATCGTCTAAGTCCAATTAGCCACGCCACTACCAGCAATGACACATTGTATAATAATCTGGTCGCCCCTCTCACAGTCAATATCAGCGATAACGATAACTTAGGCGATGTCAAAACTTTGTCCCAAAAGTCAGTAATCGGTTTGACAGATAAGGACGATCGCCTCACAGGATCGGCATTGAATGACATTATCCACGCACGCCCCGGCAATGACTATCTTCATGGCAAAGCAGGAGATGACTTGCTTTACGGACAAAAAGGCGATGACGGCATCAGGAGCGGTGATGGCAATGACATTATTTTTGGCGGTAAGGGGATTGATTTTATTCAGGGTGACGGTGGCCTTGACTTGATTTATGGAGGAAAGGAAAACGATCGCATTTACAGCGGCGATGGCGACGATATATTGTTTGGCGACGGGGGCAATGATTACTTATTTGGAGAAATTGGTGCCGACACTCTCACAGGCGGATTGGGTTTTGATGTGTTTGCGATCGCGATCGATACTGGTGGAACAGACGCTTCCGCCGCCGATGTGATTGCTGATTTTACCCTCAATCAAGACAAAATTGATTTAATTAGCCCCCTGGCTTTTAGCCAGTTAAATATTTATCAAGGAACCGGCGCTTTTGTTAGCGATACTATAATTCAGTATCAGATAACAGGGGAATATTTAGCTGTCTTGAAAGGAGTCACTGCCAGCAGTATAGTTCAGGCAGTAACTTTTTAGACTTCGTATGTTGTTGCGCTAAAGCGCTTTAGCGCAACAACATACCTATCCCATTTCGATCGCCTAGTTTGTAGGGTGTCTCAGCAGTCGATCGCACTTTTGCTTTGTATTGTCAAATCAACAATAGCAATCCTCGCATCATTTGTGAATTTCTTACGGACTCCCCGCGAGTTCGGGGAGGGTTGGGGTGGGGTAAAAAATTTACGACTCCTGCAAGGATCGCTATAGCAACCGCTTAATTTAAATTGTGTAGCCTGTCTTTAATTTTTTTGCGAGTCCCCAATGCAGACTGACAGCGTTCCCAATAAATTTTAGCAACGCGATCGCCCTGATTCTGACGCCAACACTCTGAAAACAGCCACGCCGCTTCAGCCACATTCCCTTCCGAGTACATCGCCCTAGCTTCGGCAAACAATTTCAGCGTAGCTAACTTGCCCTCTTTCATTGCTAGCGGGTCAGCATCAAACACCTCATAAACCGTCACAGCTTCGGATTTTCCCTTGACTTTTACCGTGTCGAGAGTGCGGATTGCGTACTGGGATGGATTTTTTAGGCGCGAGTAAGTTGGCTGGGTAATTAATAGAGACACCCCATAATTTTTCGTCAAACTTTCCACGCGAGAAGCTAAATTCACCGCATCGCTGATGACTGTCCCGTCCATGCGATTTGGTCCTCCCACTGTTCCCAGCATCAAAGAACCCGTATTAATGCCAATTCCAATCTGAATCGGCGCACAGCCAGAGTTAGCGCAGTATTCATTGTATTCAGCGAGACTGTGCAGCATAGCAATTCCCGCTTTCACCGCACGATCCGCCTCACCGCTAAACAGCGCCATAATCGCATCGCCAATATATTTGTCGATAAACCCGTTATTTTCATTAATGACGGGTTCCATGCGAGAAAGATAAGAATTGATAAATTTGAAATTATCCTCTGGCGTCATAGTTTCCGAAAGCGTGGTAAAATTGCGAATGTCGGAAAACAGCACCGACATTTCTAACTGCACTTGGTCGCCCAATTCCACATCAATGATGCTTGATTTCTCTAAAAACTGGAGGAATTGATGGGGAACAAATCGCTCGTAAGCTTTGTTGAGTTGAGCCAGCCTGCTTTCATTTCCGCGTACTTCTGTATAAAGCTTAGAATTTTGAATCGAGATCGCGGCTTGTCCAGATAAAACTTTTAATATTTCCACTCTTTCTGGGGTAAAAGCTCCCGCTGTCAAATTATTTTCTAGGTAAACAATACTAATGATTTGAGATTGATTAATCAGCGGCACACATAAAATTGATTTGGGCTGATGCTTTCGGATGTGGCGGTCGTTGGTAAATTGTCCCGATCGGGCAGCATCATCCAGTACCACGCTTTCTTGAGTGCGGCTCACATAATTGACAATTGCGGAGGAAAGTTCTTGACAGGTTTCAACGGGGATTGACTGCAACACGGTGACGAGTTCGTCATCGATTGTCCCTTCAGCTTCAATCAACAGTTGTCCCTGGCTTAACAAAATCAGATAACCCTTTTGCGCCCCTGCATTTTCCATCAAAATTTTCATTAAGCTAGACAGTAGCTTATCTAGCATAATTTCTCCAGAAATCGCCTGAGAAGCCTTCATGACTGCGGCGATATCTAGGTGATTCCCCGAACCAGTCGTTGTCATTGCTACGGTAGTTTGAGTGTTGTTCCTTCCCGGTTGAGTTACCGCGAATAAGTGGGGATATCGCGTTTCTAAATCCGTTACCTTAGCAGTGGCTCCCCATTCAACATAACAATAATACGCCTCAAATATGTAGGCTTGAGCAACTTTTGTTTTGCCCCATTCTCCGTAGAATTTTGCTGCTAGTTCGTTGGCCAGGGCTTCGTCATTAACATATTTGTTTTCTTTCGCTCCTTCAATTGCGCGATCGTACATTTCAATCGCCTCGGCTTTATTGCCCAACACCCGTTGTCGTTCTGCTTCGACTAAATACCATTTATGCAAATAATTCATCGGAGCATTTTGCGCCCACTGTTGCAGCGTGCTTTGATGGGTTTCCACTAAGGCAATAATTTCAGTTTGCTCAATTGCTGGCTGTGCCCGAAAAAGTGCCAGGTGCGTCAGGGCGGCATAAAAATGAAAAATTGGAACAAAAGTCGATCCAGATACTCCCATCAAATACTGTTTGACTTGGGTAATGTGGTCTAGGGCAGCCGTATAATTTCCATAGCAGTAAGCAAGCAGCAGTTTGTAGATGCAGGCACAAGCGATCGCCGTGAATTCATTATCCTCATAGTGCTTGGGAATCATCACCGTTTCATCGTAGGCAGAGCCTATTAACAAATCCGGCCGAATACGGGTTTCCCTCAAGTTTTGCACCGTCTGCTGAATCATATCCAAATAAACCCGAGCAGAAGATTGTTTCAACTGCGCCATGACAGCCCTGTAACTTGCTATTTCAGGTTCCCAAGTGTCTAGTTCTATCCCAGCGAATAAATAAGTATAAAAACAAATATATATGTTGTAGCCAGCGTCTACAAAGTCGCCTGTTTCCATGCCCAACCTATAGCCCTCTTTCAGCGTCGGTATCGTTGCCAAAAGAGATTCTTGGCGATGCTGAATCCAACCACCAAACAAAAGCAGAATTATAGACTTGAATTCGGGCACATTGAACCGATCGAGCAAGTTCAGTGCCAGTCGCCCAAAACAATAACCGGTTTCCACCTCTTGTAAAAAGGCACAGAACACCATCCCGTGCATCGCATACCCCACCGTCGATGCGGGCGCATTCCCAAAGGAGAGCGATAAACTCACCATTGTGGAGCTCAGCAGGGGCAGCAAACCGGGCATTCCCTGGAAAACGGGTGGAAACAACATACCAGACAGTTGCATAGCTGCCTGAGTCTGTGGATTTGTCATCACAGGTAGGTCAACCAATTCCTCAATCTTTCTGCCGCCGAGGGTGCCCGCAAGGACTTGTAGCGCTTTGCCAATCTTGGCTTCATCAGGTTCGGCAGGGAGTTCAATCCCCAATTGTAAGAGTGCCTCTCTTGCTACTGCGATCGTTTCTAACACCTTGCTCTGGGCTGTCTGAGCGGCTATTTTAATTTCGTAAATTTTAACTCGATCTAAAATTGTTTGGGCTTCTTGCAAAACCAGTGCTGCCATGTGTTCCATACCATCAAAGTCACCATTCAAATAGGCAATTTCAGCAGCCGCAACATAGAGATTTAGCGCCAATTCATATTGAGTTTGCCAGCATTGAGGTGTCAGCAGCTCAATTCCAGTTTGTAGATAGATATTTGCCGCAGCGTAGGCGGTAGAACTTCTGGCTTTATGTCCCGCTTCTAAGTTAAGTTGGGCTAAGGCTGAGCGTTCACTTAATTGATCGATTAACTCAATTCCTTTATTTAAATGCCCCACAATATCAAAGAGTTTTTCTTCTGTTTCAATGTCAGAAGAATTTTGTAGCAGTAACTGTCCGATTTTGAGATGAGTAGCTTGTTTTTGGTCGTCAGGAATCAATGAATAAGCCGCTTGCTGGACGCGATCGTGCAGGAACTTATAAGTTGGATTAGCAACAGACTGATTTGGGGATTGATCGCCTGCTTGAATAAAGCTATAGCCTTCTGAAATCAGTAAAATGAGTCCTTCTTGCAAGGCTTTCCACAGCGCTGATTCCGTTGGTTCTGGTAGTTCTTCGTTGACTATTGCCAATGTATCTAAATCAAACTGCGCCCCAATGCACGCGGCAAGTTTGAGAACATCCTGAGTTTCGGCAGGCAACTTCTGCAATTGCGCCGCCATAAACTCCACCACATCCGAGGCATCGGCAAATGTAACTCGATCGATATCGCACTGCCAATGCCGTACATCCCAGTCAAAGATAATTTGATTGTCTTCATACAAAGACTTGAGGAATTGAGTAGAGAAAAAGGGATTTCCTTGGGTTTTTTGATAAACCAATTCTGTTAAGGGTCCGGCCAAGGATAAATTACAAATCAGCGTATCTGCTACCAACTGATTCAGATCTGCTAAACTCAACGGTTGCAGCGTAATAGTGTTCACCACTGCGCCCGACTTCACAATCTCATCCACCGTCAACATAAACGGATGAACAGGGGAGACTTCATTATCCCGATAAGCACCCAATACTAACAGATGCCCCGTATCCTCCATCAACAGTTGTAGCAATTTCAAAGATGCCGAATCCGCCCACTGCAAATCATCCAAAAATATCACTAAGGGATGTTCGGCAGTAGTAAATACTTGCACAAACTTTTGCATCAGCAGATTGAAGCGATTTTGCGCTCCGCTCCCCGACAGCTCTAGCGCAGGACTTTGAGCGCCAATGATGCGTTCTAACTCAGGTATCACCTCAATCAGCACTTGCCCGCTATCGCCTACTGCTGCGAGAATCAGGGTTTTCCATATGTGTAACTGAGCGTCACTTTCTGATAATAATTCCCCCATTAATTCCCGAAATGCTTGCACAAATGCACTGAAGGGGATATTGCGTTGAAATTGGTCGTATTTGCCTTTAATAAAATAGCCGCGCTGTCGGGCGATCGGCTTATGCACTTCGTTGACTACTGCGGTTTTACCAATTCCAGAAAAGCCAGCTACTAGCATCATTTCGGTACTAGCATTACGGACTCTTTCAAAGGCAGCTAATAGATTAAAAACTTCAGTTTCCCTGCCGTAGAGTTTTTCTGGAATCAGGAAACGATCCGTAATATCCCGCGTTCCCAATGCAAACTGATCGATATTACCCGTTGCTTGTAATTGAACGAGACAAGTGTCTAAATCATGTTTCAATCCCAATGCAGTTTGATAGCGGTTTTCCGCATTTTTTTCCATCATTTTACTGACAATTTGGGATACAATTCGGGGAATTTCTGGCTCGATTTGGTGCGGGGGTAATGGCTGTCTGGCAATGTGGCAGTGAACCAACTCTAAAGGATCTTCTGTTTCAAAAGGCAGCTTTCCTGTCAGCAATTCATAGAAGGTGACGCCGAGCGAGTAAAAGTCAGTGCGGTAATCGAGAGCGCGGTTCATCCTACCAGTTTGTTCGGGCGATATGTAAGCGAGAGTGCCTTCTAAAATGTTGGGGTTTTTCAGGCTCGGCGTTTCTCGCGTTAGCTGAGTAGAAATGCCAAAGTCGATAATTTTTATCTGCTCCGTCGCTGGATTGAATACTATATTAGAAGGGTTAATATCCTTGTGGATAATATTGGCGTTGTGAATTTGCCCTAAAGTTTCAGTGGTGGCAATAGCCAGGATCAGAAACTCCTTGAGGCTAAACTTTCGCTGCTGCATCCATATTTTCAACGATTCCCCGCCAAAGTCCTCCACAAACATCACGAGGCTGTTTTGGTATTTTTGCAAGTCATAGACTTGCACGACTCCCGCCTCTCTCAGCTCTTGGGTGATGCGGTATTCGGTGCGGTAGCGCAGCAATTCTTGAGGTGTGGGGTAGCTTTCTTTGAGAAGTTTGAGGATGAGCGGTTGGTTATCTGCTTCCCGAATGGCCCGGTAAACCAGAGAGTTGGCACTTTCATAGAGAAGTGTCACGACGGCAATGCCTGGAATGGAGAGCATATTATTTTACTTCTAAAAAATAAAGCGAAATCAAAACGCACCGGGTTCGTTGTGTCGAGAATAGCGCTTTAGAAAGGAACAAATTATGTTTTTATAACACACTCTTAGTTTTTCGGCAGCGAAGTCGCTTTCAGGTGGTCTGGCATAGTAACGGTAAGGAGTTATGAGGTTACGTATCTAAGCCTTGTTCATTTTCACTTTCATGAATTGTCCCGGTTGCGGTTCTCCAAAACTCGTTAAAAATTGCCCTACCAACAGCGATCGGCAAAACTTTAAATGTAGATATTGTCACAGACAGTTTGTTCAAAACCCCAGACATCAAAGGATTTCA
Organism: Microcoleus asticus IPMA8; assembly: GCF_013179805.1. Lineage (GTDB taxonomy): Bacteria > Cyanobacteriota > Cyanobacteriia > Cyanobacteriales > Microcoleaceae > Microcoleus > Microcoleus asticus. The sequence continues at coordinate 56,516 of NZ_SRRZ01000020.1, forward strand.
GAAGACACCCAAAAATTGATAGATCAGCTTTTATTAGAAAAATATCTTGAGCCGGGATTGTCAAAGTCACCGGGGTGCCGCCCCGCTGGTTGGAATATTATGTATTTTCAACAATTAGCATCAGTTCCCGGGCAATTTCAAGTAAAGTCAAAAAAAACAGGCAAGATAACGATCGAATGTGATCAAATGTCGTGGTTTGTAAACCATAAGGGTAACAAACAGTGGAAAGAGCTGGCAATTGATGCCTTAACCAAAGAAATTCTAAGGGTGTAGATAGGTAGTCGAGATCAAACTGGTGCTAGAGGTTTGTGGGATTCCCTCCCAGCCGTTTACAGACAATGTGCCGTCTATTATACAGATTTTGGGGCCGCCTCTATAAAAGTTTTCCCTCGCCAGCGACACAAACCTGTCGGGAAAGATACGGGCCCAACTTGTGATATAACACCCTGAGGCAAAGGATATCTCACTATTGTAATAAAGAGTCTGTCCTCATCTAACAAGCTCTCCAATCATGTGGGATATTCTGGTATTTATCCATCATTACAACGTTTTTTTACCCCTAAAAATATTGAGGATTTTTCCTTGCTATGCAGGGCTTCCAGACTTTGTTCTAATGATTTTGGAGAGTAATTCTTCTACTTCCCCTTACCCTTCCCGGCTACAAACTCGCGCAGCCGCAGTAAACTAGCCGTTTGCCCCAAATTCAGCGGCAGCAGCGACACTCCCTCTAACCGAGACTGCACCCAACCGTCGCCCCAATACCACTCATGAAATCCGTCAATTCCCTGACTCAATAACAGCCGGAGACAATTGTGCTCAGCAATATCAACGTGATGCTGAACTGCCACGGGGCCCAACCAACTCGTAAAGGTCAAACCTTGAGAAAATTCTTCCGGCAAACCGCTAGACAACTGCTGCGGCCACAACCACTGCTGCAATTGATTCGGACGCAACAAGCTGTCTCTAATCGCTGTTTCGGAAGCTTCAAGTTCAATCCGCAGGTTGCTTTGTTGAAAGTTACCGAGCATAAGAATTTTAGATATAAGTGCAAGTAACTTTAATGTAACTTATTGGACTGCTTCCAACCTGTTGCGGGCGGGCAAGATGCCCACCCCACAAGCAGAAAATTCATTCTTCGCTTCACAGGCCGTCGGGCCTGTTCATGTCCGGGCGGGCTCTGGGGCACAACCCCTACTCCCCACAAACAGAAAATTCAATGTTTGTGGAACAGGCCGTCGGGCCTGTTCTTGACAGTAGTGCAAAATGTTCGATCGCACACCAGCGCACACCAGCGCACATCAGCGTCCATCCGCGTTCATCTGCGGTTAAAAATTTAAGATCTTCGATCGAAACGATCGCCCCACACCCCATTTTCGTATCGAACTGTTAAGGTCTGTTTCATTTCATTGAAATCTTTCCCCCATACCCCCACCGCATCCAAACTCCGTGATACCATCACACCTGAGTAATGCCTATAGTAAAAAACTGGAGAGAAAAGCTTTGACACTAAGGGTTGCAGTAGTAGGTTCAGGCCCTGCGGGTTCTTCCGCCGCCGAAACACTGGTAAAAGCAGGCATCGAAACATACCTATTCGAGCGTAAATTAGACAATGCCAAACCCTGTGGCGGGGCAATTCCCCTGTGCATGGTCAGCGAATTTGACTTGCCGCAAAGCATCATAGACCGCCAAGTCAGAAAAATGAAAATGATCTCCCCCTCGAATGTCGAGGTGGACATCAATATTGAAAACGCCCACGAATACATCGGTATGTGCCGCCGCGAAGTGCTCGATGGCTTCATGCGCGATCGCGCCGCTTCCTTGGGTGCAAAATTGATTAACGGCACCGTTCACAAATTAGAAATTCCCGGCAACAATACAGACCCCTACACTCTCCACTATGCCGACCACTCCGACGGCAGCGCCATGGGAATTCAGAAAACTCTGAAAGTGGATTTGGTAATTGGGGCTGACGGCGCTAACTCCCGCGTAGCAAAGGCGATCGACGCTGGCGACTACAATTATGCGATCGCCTTCCAAGAACGCATCCGCCTGCCGGAAGATAAAATGGCTTACTACCACGACTTAGCCGAAATGTACGTCGGCGATGACGTATCTACCGACTTCTACGCTTGGGTGTTCCCCAAATACGACCACGTAGCGGTCGGCACCGGCACGATGAAAGTCAATCAAGCCAGTATCAAAAAGCTGCAAGCAGGCATCCGCGCCCGCGCTGCCAAAAAATTGATGGGCGGTGAGATTATTAAAGTGGAAGCTCACCCTATCCCGGAACATCCGCGTCCTCGCCGGGTTGTCGGCCGAGTTGCTCTCGTAGGCGACGCTGCAGGTTACGTTACCAAGTCTTCCGGCGAAGGTATCTATTTTGCCGCCAAGTCTGGTCGGATGTGCGCCGAAACTATTGTGGAGATTTCCAATAAAGGCGCGCGCATTCCGACTGAAGAGGAAATTAAGATTTACCTGAAGCGGTGGGATAAAGCCTACGGCATTACTTACAAAGTTCTGGACATTTTGCAGCGCGTGTTCTACCGTTCCGATGCGACTCGCGAAGCTTTTGTGGAAATGTGTGCCGATCGCGACGTGCAGAAGCTCACATTCGATAGCTACTTGTATAAAACCGTGGTACCGGCTAATCCCTTCATTCAGATGAAGATTACCGCCAAAACCATTGGTAGCTTGTTGCGCGGCAATGCTTTAGCGCCTTAATTCCCTGGGTGTCAACACACTTTGTATAAAAAAGCGGGCAGTGATAAAACTGCTCGCTTTTTTTAGATCTTACATAACGAACCGCGAAGGCGCTAAGGGCGCCAAGGATGATGAAGATGAATTGTTAGTTCAAGTTCAATTGCACTAAGGTATCCGGTGCGAGGAAGTGGGAAATGTGATAAGCTCGCTCTTCTGTTTTTAGCAGGATTTTTTCGTAGAGGTAGCGCGTAGCTCGATCGCCCAAACTTTCTGCTTGTCCTGCTTGACGCCGCAGCAAACCTATAATAGCTTGCTCCGCAGTCAAATCATGTTCCAGCATTTGGCGGCAAGAATACACGCCGTCTGGTTCCGGCTCGAAACAGCACAGTTCGGCTAACTTGCTAAAACCCGCTGCCGGTATGCCGCCCAATCCGTTCAACCGTTCGCCCAACTCGTGGACGCTATCTTGAGCTTCTCCGTAGCTTTCTTGAAAGAATTGGTGCAAGGAGTAAAATTCTGCCCCTTCCACCACAAAATGATGTTTTTGATATTGCAGGTATAAAGCCTGAAAACTCGCCAGCAGCGCGTTCATCCCTTCACAAACCGGTGCTGTGACTGAATGTTCCAACAAAATTGGGTTTTCAGCTATGTGGCCAAACGGTCTCAATGCACTCTGAGTCTCAGCCATGTGTGTTCTCCTCTCAATAGGCAGTTTTGTTGCCAATAGAGTCAGTGTAGCACTGTAAATTTACCAGTCAAGCAGGGTCTGCCTCGATAGTGGAAGATATTGTAGAGTAGGAAATTTTTTTTCTAAACCTATTGAGAATAATTAGCAGTTGGGTTATGCTTTAAAAAGATCCTCGTTCTGAACGCTTCCTGAAAGTGGGGCGAACCTTCAGAAGGCAGAAAGCAGAAGGCAGAAAGCAGAATTTTTCAGGAAGGGCTTTTGACCATCCTTGACTTTCTTCTGAAATCTAGCTTTGAACTTCTGCCCGCTACCAGTCAGGGTAAAAATTAATGCAAATTATTACTGTTGTCAAAAAATGAATCCAGCAGATCCAGAATTAGAAGTTTGTGACATTGTGCAAGTTAGTTGGCTAGATAGGTGGCAAGTTTACAAACGCTTGCAAGAACTAGAAATTCCCTGCTGGTGTGCGGTTGACCAACCTTTGCGGGCAAAAGTCAACACTGTCAAACAAGCTGCTCAGTTAACGAGCGTGTTAAGGCAAGTCAGTGCCCCTCGGGGCGAACTGGTGCAGTGGCTGGAGTGCTGCTGGCAAATAAGCTAAAGGTAGAAAGAAGTTCGGCAACGAACAGTGTACAACATGGAACGGATGTAACCGATTTAAAGGAGTCATAACAATGTATAAATCTGGCAAGCAAGTTTCCGAATTCAGTTTAGAGGGAGAAATCCTCGGCCTGATTGTTGAAGATGGTTGCAAACTTAAATATTTGCGAATTAGCAGCGATCGGGGAGTAGAATATCTTGTTAAACTTTGCAAGGAATTGCGGTCATTTCTGTTACCTGTTTTGACGCCCGGGTTGAAAGTTCAAGTTGTAGGTGAGAAAGAACTCAATTTGAAAAATGGTAAAATAAAACTTAAAGCTCGCAGCCTCAAGCTGGCTCAGGGCAACGACGATCGCTCGCCAGAACTGCTCGACTCCACCAATGGGCCTGTTGCGGTATTGACATCCGAGGATCGCGCGATCGCCAAAAGCGAATTCACCTCTCCCACAGCAGCTCAAACTGTAAAAGCTCCGGCAAAAACTCAAACCAAAATATTAGTATGTCAAAAATCAGACTGCCAGAAGCGGGGCGCTGGAGGAGTCTGTAAAGCTTTAGAAAATGCTTTGAATTCGCGCGGTTTAGAAGACCAAGTGACTGTTCAGGGAACCGGATGTCTCAAACAGTGTAAAGCGGGCCCAAATATAGTTGTGATGCCGGACAAAACTCGCTACAGCCGCATTGCACCGGCAGAGGTTCCAGCAATCATTGACAAACATTTTGCAGTTGTTAAAGCTTAGGCGATCGCACGGATGCCGAAACAGTAAGTTATACTATGTGAGATTAAATAATTAAAAAATTGAGAATAACTTATTCTGTAGGGGGCGATCGCCCCCCTACAGTTGCATCATTTTTTGAAACTGCTATTAGACATGGGGAAAAATCATGTTGATAGGACTCGCGGCGAAAAACTCACATCCCCAGGGTGGTGGTGGGCGCATCTTACGCCTTAATTTGAGTTCCGGTTGTATAGCGCAACCGCCAAAACGGTTGGGACGTTCTTAATTGCTCAAACCCTTGATTTTATTGCTTCTTCCTTCTCCCTTCTTCTGACTTCCATCGGACTTCTTCATTCCCATATAGTTCGATCGCGCCACTCGATTCAGAGGCTATAGTCCCAAAAAACAGGAAAAATGACAAAAACTATCACTTAGGGGCTTCCTTCTGGAGAAAGTATAAGGATAGACTGTATCTGAGACCCTGTGACTATTGGGATAAAAAGCCATGTCAGAAGCTGATCTTCGAGCCAATCAGCACCAACCGCACCCTGCTGTTCCATCCGATACCGAACCATTGCAGTCAAATTTTGCTGCTGGGGGTTTTGAGCCGATCGCCCCCCATGCGACAGACACTCCCGCAAGAGTTCCCCAACAGCCAGAAGAAGACTGGCAAACAGTAGATTTTCCCAACGCGATCAGCGTAGATGCAATTCCCACAAAACCTGAAACAAAAAATTCGCAATCTCAGACACAGCCGACCGAGGCGGGCTCGCCCCCGATTTCAGATCATCTAAAAAATCTGCTTAGCAATGCGGAAGAGGCTAAGGGCAAAGGATCGACCCCAGTCACCCTAATGCAAGCGCTGCACGAATGCAACCGCGACCTTTTGCAGCGCCTCGCCCAGCTAGAAACAGCTCTCGAAGAGTCCCAAAACACCTTGCAGAACCGCGAAAGTTTGCTAGAACAGCGGACAGCAGAACTCGAAAATACTCAAGAACAATTGACGCGGCTGTTTGGCAAAGTGGAAATTTCCCATCAAACCCTCCAAGGTCAAGAAATTTTAGTTGAGAGTTTAAGAAGTCATTTGGCAACCAGCCAAGCCAGGCTAGCGACTGTTGAGCGAGAATGTGCGTCTACTGTGCAGCGCTACAACGAACAGTTACACCAGCTAGTAACCACAGAAAATCTTTGCAGGGAACTTCGATCGCGCTTGCACCGCCAGCAGCGCCACACCCTGCAATTCAAAGCTGCCTTGGAAAGAAGTCTGGAGATGCCGCAAAAGTCACCGATTATCTACCCGCCTGACCGTGCAGAGGATACCGCCAGCGCCCAATTAGAATCTTTGCTCGCCGCGGTTAAAAGCTCTCAGGTTCCGCTGCCGCCAGCTTTGAACGCTTCCCCCGTCCAACCTTGGTCGGAACCAGCACAGAATCCAGAGGCAGTGGCTGCTGCCGATGCTATCGACCCTGAATCCATAGCAAATCAGGAACTCAACCAATTAGCCCGCGCATCCGGCATTCAATTGCAGGAGAGCGAAACCTACCAGCCTCAGGAGCCGGCAACTGACTCGGCCCCTGCTGTTGCGGAACCTGAACTGCCGGTGGCTGAGTCTGAACCCGAAACTGCTGCTGTCAAATTAGGCAGCCCAGAATTGGCACCGATTGTTGAAATTTTGAATTCAGTTGAAACCTTTGGCATTCAAGAAGTGCGATCGAGTGCGGCCAAACCTACAGCAGTCGCACAACCCGACTGGCTGACCTTGATTGCCAGTCCGCTGCGGTCTTCTAAAAAACGTCGATCGCTAGCTGAAATTGAATTGCCGAGTTTTCGATAGCGCACTGAAGTTGCTAGTTTTGAGTCAAAACTCAAAACTCTTTTCTCCCCTTCCCCATGCCGTAGGTGAGAGCATAGCTGCTAGTCAACAGCCACAGCCAAACAGCAGGATACCGGGGTTCCAACCAAGGTTGTACCCTGCGCGCGAAGCTGGGAAGCCATCCGAACAGCCAACTGGCCAAAGCCAGTAGAGTAAAATTCAAGTAACTTCCCAGCCAGCGCCAAATATCCCCCAAACTGACAAAATCTAAAATCCACAGCAGCAGAGAAGGATTTTTTCCGGCTGCTTCGATCGCCAGTCGATTGAAAGTTAGCCAGTCGGTTTTGTCTTTGATAAAAGTTTCGGCTACAGCGAGTTTTTGCCCTGCCAAAATACCAAAAAAGGTATTGAGAATTGAATTAATTCTTTGGGGTGGCAAACTACGACCCGTGGGAACCATCATGCCTTTAGAAAACAGCCAAGTTACTGAAACATTGCTCTGGTAGGCGCGAATTTGGTTTAAGTGATTTGCAGTCAACAAATTGTGCTTTAATGCTGTATCCAAAAGGTCTGTTAAGCGGAAAAGATTGCGGACGAGGGAGCCGAAGCCGGTGAAAACGAGAGGAGATTGCAGGGATGCTGCATCGCCGATCGAGATTAGGCGATCGATCGCCACGGCTCGATCGCTGCTGTTGGCGCTAAAATGCCCGGGAATATAACCAAAGGTCGGCTTTTTCCACACCAATTTATCGACATCGCAGCGGCGGTATTCCGGTAAAATTGCGAAAAAATCCTCGTACATTTCCAGCAAAGAACCGGGATTCTCGGGATTTACGTGATGGTAGTGAAAGAGATAAACTGTAAGTTCTCCGCCAGCGCCGGGAAATAACTCCCAAATGAGCTGGCGGCCGCGGGAAATGTCGCCGTGACTGTAGAGCACATCCCCGTACTCCGAATCCCAAACCCCAGCCTCAAATCCTCCGTCTATGACTGCTCCCACCGTCGGACAAACGCTCTCAAAAGCCCGCCCTCCGTTCAATTGCCAAGCGATGGGAGAAGCCGAACCCATGGCATCGACCAGCAGCCGTCCTAATGCAGTGCGATCGGCTTTGGTGGGCAAGTGGCGGCCCTGAAATACTACTTTTTCCGCTTCAACATCAGCTCTAATAAAATCCGTTTCATCCCATATTTCTCCGCCAGCTTCTGTTAGCTTAACTCCCGCCAAATAGAGAAGTTTTTCGCCGTCCAAAGCTACATTTAGCACCTTCGGCGTGTGCAGAACAGGTGCTTGAGCAACGGGCGGATTGTTAGCATCAAAAAACTTGTTGTAGCCATCTTTATATTCTCGGGCAATCAACGTTTCGATTTCCGCAGCAGTAAATAAACCCAAATCAATTAAGCTTTGAATTTCGTCCCGCGAAATATTCCACTCGCGATTCATCCGCCCGAAAGGCATTCGCTCAACTAGCAGCACTCGGTAGCCCAATCTCGCCATGACTGCGGCGTGAATCACTCCCAATGCCCCGCCAATATAAATTAAGTCGTAAAAAGTATCGCCAGAATCGGACACCAAAATCGTGTCTTCTTCCTTCTTCCCTCTTCCTTCTTCCCTCTTCCCTGTTCCCTCTTCCTTCAAAAACACTACTTGTTTTGGCGTTTGAGGATTGCGAGTGCCTTCGCGCCAACGCTGCTCCCACCAGTAGACGCGCTTGAGGTCGTATTCGCCTTCTGGCATTTTTTGGAAGTATTTGACTGTCAGGGGGTAATAGGGGGCAAGAGCGTCAAAAATTGACTGTTTGGAGAGGTCTATGACAGGGGGTTCCGGGTAGCGATCGGGAAACTTGTTTCTCACAGCAAGATTCAGAGCTTGCAGGAACTTTCTTTCTCCAACGGGCGCGTCTTCTAGACGAAAGACTTTTAAATAAGTTGTGCGCTGTACTGACCAGACAAAGAGGGAAAGTTCTGTCGATCGGGAATTGCCGTTTTGTGAATTGGTGTTAGGGAAGGCGGGTTTTGGATTAGCATTTTGAGTTCCAGACAACACAACCTCGGCTGCTGTTGCGGTTGACAGCAGCCGAAAACCGTCAGGAGTAATAATTTTTTCTCCGATTCCGGGATCGAATTCGTGCTGCAACCAAGTGCAGACCGCTGCTGTATCCGGTGTCGGGACTTCTAGATAAAGAATTTCTTGCATGATTAGGGTCTCAATTCTGAATAAATTAATAAAGATGAGGGAGTTGACAAGGGAGCAAAGTAAGTTATACTCCCGAATACTTATTTAGTTTTAAATAAGTTTACAGTGTTCTCAGATTTTTAGCTGATTCGCCGGAAGCCCCACAGCGGCTGAACATCTACTCCCTTCGGTATGCAATCCTATGAATTATCCCATTCCTACGAATCCTCAAGAAATGATTGCTTTGCGACAGCAGCCGCTGAATGAAGAATTGGTGGCGTCGGCGATCGCGGGTGTGATTCAAATAGCTCGATCGCGATCTCAGTCTTTGGATGATTTGAAGGCTGAGGTACTCGCCGACGACAATCTGCTCGATTTTGCTCAGAGGCTATGGCTGAGCGACATTGTGGCTCAAGCTTGGGACAATTTGCCCTAAATTGTCCGCATCCAAAGGACCCTATAATATTTTTTGAAGCTGCCAGGAACCAAACCCGCCAGCCAATACATTGACAATTAAATTATTCAGAACCCAACGCTACCAGGATTTACCAAATTTTAGAATAGCTTTTTTTGGAGGTGGCAACTAATTCGATCGCAGGCGAGAAAGAAAGCTCAAAATTATGCTGAAATCATTTTTTGCTACGCAAAAAGGTAAAGCTGCGATCGCGATGATTTTGTCAGCCGCTTTTTGGGGGCTGGGTTCTGTCCTCAGTAAAGGAATTTTAGAATATATTCCTCCTCTAAAATTGGTAGAAGTGCAATTGACGGCTAGCGTTACGCTTTTGTGGATCGTTACCCTCAGTCACCCTGGCAGCAAACGCGAATTACTGCCCAAATTATTTGACCGCCGACAGGCTTGGAAACTGCTAATTCTGGGATTGCCAGGATTGTTGGAACCCGGTTTCGGATATATTTTTTGTATGCTGGGACTGGCAAGGACGAGTGCCAGCAATGCAACTTTGATTGGTGCGATAGAACCAGCAATTGTTATTTCTATTGCTTGGATATTTCTGGGAGAATCGGTGGGATTTTCTTTGTTATGGCTTTCTAGTCTTAACATTATTGGTGCGATCTTGACAGTTGGATTTGACAGCAATTTAAATGCGAGTTCTCTAATAGGAGATTTGCTCGTAGTGGCGGGTACTGTTTGTGCTGCTGTGTATGCGGTGCTGTCGCGTAGGGGTGTACAGCAACTTTCGGCACTGCCTTTAACTGCGATTCAGCAGAGTTTTGGTTTGATGTTGGTGCTTGTGATTTGCTGGTTGGCATCAGGGGAAAGTACAGTGTTTTATTTTGCTGGAAGTCAGGCAATTTTGGGTTTGGCGATCGCCTCTGGAATTCTCCAGTACGCCGTGCCTTATTGGCTTTACCTTGTCGGGCTGAAAACTATTTCGGCAAGTATTGCTGCACAATTTTTAACGCTGATTCCAGTGTTTGGGACTGTCGGTGCTTATGTGTTTTTGGGCGAAAGGTTGACTTTGATGCAGGGTTTTGGGATGGCTTTGACTTTGACAGCAGTTTTTTTAATTGCTAGGTTGCGAAAAGATGAATAAGAACTGACATCAGAAGATCGTACAACTTGGCGACTAACGCAACTCTACTTCTCGCTTGGCTTCTGCCAAAACTCGATCGCCCCGCATCAACCGGTATTCGGCCCGCCAAACTCCGGGAGTCAAAGGAGAATTTGTACTGTTTCTTTTGCCGACATAACCCAACCAAGTACGGCTGGGGGCTTTAATTTCATTGGTTTGATCGGCGATGGTTGTGCCGTTGGGGGCCAATAATTTGTATTGTTCCCGATCGCCCTTGAGCACTCCGTAACTTTGCACCCAAAACAACAAAGCTGGACTGTTTGCAGGGAGTTGAGTCTCGGAAAATTGTCCTTCCCAGACAGCGTTGATATCGGGTGGCTTATTGGCAAAACCGGCCCGAATTAAACCTGTGGAAATATAGTCTAGAGGCTTGTCCCAAATTGGATTGCGGGCGATGTTGCAGCCTACATTCGCGTCGGGGCCGACAAACGGATCTACGGGTTTGCCTTGATAGCGAAAAGTTACGTGTACGTGGGGGAAAGAAGCCATCCCAGAGTTTCCCACCATGCCCAAAACTGTGCCTTTTTCTACCTGCATTCCCGGTTTGACGGCAACGCTGCCTTTGCGGAGGTGGCAGTATTGGGCTTCCCAGCCTGCGCCGTGGTCGATTACCATGCCGTTGCCGCATTCTGTGCCTGCGATATTGGCTTTGTCTGTATCGTTCTGTAAACGCCGATCGACCACACCATCTCGCGATCGCAAAACTTTGCCGGCAGCGGAGGCAATAACAGGTACTCCTCTTGCCATTGCTTTGGCGTCGGGAATCGCAAAGTCTGTACCGTCGTGCCCGTCGTAGGTTTGACGCCCGCAGCCAAAATCGACGGCAGTGGGGCCGGGTTCTCGATCGAAATACAGCAATACAAAACAGTCTTTGCCTAGGGTACAGCCTATCGGCTGGCCGAATTGCGGGTTGTTCGGCTTTTGGGCGACTGCGGAAGAGACGAGACGCTGGGCGATCGTGTGGGCTTCGGCGATCGGGGCATTAACTCCGGTTGTGTTCGCACAGCTAGACAGACTTGTCAACCCCACGGTCAACAAAATTGCAGAAAGGTATTTTTTTGATAGTATAGTCATTCGCCCGTTGGATGTAAAAGCTGAGGTGGGTAGTGAAAAATCAATTAATGATTCAGAATAGAGGGGATTAAGAATCTAGACGATTGGTAAGGCTTTTTCGTTTCCTATATTTGTTGTATTATTTTAAGTTTGAACTTTTAAAATTTTAATTACTTGAAGAATGCGCTCTAAAATTCGATCGCTCATTTCGATCATTCGGCTGGCCGGCCTTGCTGTTGCTGCTTTGGCGATGTGGGGATTTGCCACCATTGCCGAAGAGGTCTTGGAAAAAGAAAGTTACGCTTTCGATACCTCTATTTTACTAGCTCTGAGGAAATTGCACACTCCGCTGGGCGATCAAATAATGCTGGGCTTTACCTTTTTGGGCGAGCCGAACTTGCTGCTAGTGATTTGTCTGATGTTGGGTATTGTTTTGCTAGCGCGCAATCACCGATCGGAAGCTACAACTATTGCGTTCGCGGGTGGGGGGGCGATCGGTTTAAATTTACTGTTAAAAAAACTTTTTGCCCGCGCTCGACCTCAACTTTGGGAGCGCGTTGTTGATGTGAAATTTTACAGTTTTCCTAGCGGACACGCGATGATTTCAATGGTTATTTACGGTTTGCTAGGATATTTTTTGGGTTCCCGCTTTCCCAAGCAGCGCTGGTCGATTTACAGCTTGACAGTTGTATTAATTGCTGCTATTGGTTTGAGCCGACTTTACCTAGGAGTTCACTGGCCTACCGATGTTATTGCTGGTTATACGGCTGGTTTGGTGTGGCTGATTACCTGTATTATCACTTTGGAAATATGGAAGGAATTGCGTTCTTTGACTACGGCTTCTAAAGAGGAGTTTTTGTCACCTGAAAATTCTCAAGAATAATTTTTAAATTTCTACTCAAGACTGACTGTGAGCTTTTCGGTAAAACACATGGCAATTCCTTTTTCGTAGTAAGCAGCCTCGTTAATGAAAATGGGATAAACGGTTGATTTACCTTCATACAAGACCGACTCACCATCCAAGGTCAAAAACATCGGATCGCCGGGATTTAGGGCTTCATAATCTCTGGATTGCAGATGAGGATGAATCATTGCCTGAATTTCTCTGTTCTCGTTTCTGGGATAGTCGATCGCCCCAATGGTGTGATAAATAGTCAGGGGATTATTGACAGCAAGCATTGTGCCTTGATTGTAGGCTTCTACGCAGTCTAAGATTGTGCTAACTACTTGCTCAGTTTGCTGAAATAAACACGCATCTAATACGCCTTGCGGGACTGCACCAACTTCGAGCGTACCGCCTAATTCGGAAAGCGATCGCAGCAAAGGACTATCATGATTCTTGGTTGTAGAAGCGAGTACCTTGAGGTGGGGATGCACAGAGGTTAAATAAGCTGCTAGTTGCAGGTTAAATGGATGATGGCTGGCGAGAATAAATGTTAGCCCCATGTTGGACGTGGTGCTGTGCAAATCGATAATTAAGTTGGGCAGATGAGTGTTTTTTGAGCTAAAAATGCCGTAGATTTCTTTCGCCCGCTGCGCTTCATAGCTGGAGAGATGGGGATTTTCTAAATCTTCCTGTCGAAAGCAGCGGTTGAGGTCGATATCGACGTAGCGTGTCACGATTTCGCAAGCTTTGGGATTGGCTAGCAGGGTGATTGTTTCAAAAGTCGATCGCCCAATTAACTCTGGCGCGCGATCGAATTTCTTCACGAGGTAAATTCCTGTGAGTTCGTTTCCGTGGGTTCCTCCCACTATGGCAACACGTTTAATTTGGTTCATAAACAAATAAGTTCCTATCGCAACTGCCGCAATATCTCTCGAAGTCTGTTGACTTGAGATTAATAACGTCTTACTATCCAGACTAGCTAAATTTTTAGTATATGTCCAATATTTAATTAAGTAGTAAGCTATATTTAAAAGATATAGTAGTGGCTAATTAATGGAACTTCGACATTTGCGGTATTTCATTGCAGTAGCAGAAGAGTTGAACTTCAGTCGCGCTGCGGAGCGTTTACACATGGCACAACCTCCTCTCAGCCAGCAAATTATGGCACTGGAAAATGAGATTGAGGTGCAGTTGTTCGATCGCACCAAACGACCCCTTCAGTTAACTTGGGCAGGACAGGTTTTTTTAGAAGAAACTCGTTTGGTCTTCGCGCAGGTGGACAATGCTGTCAAAACCGCAAAACGCGCCAGTCGGGGAGAAATCGGGCGTTTGATTGTCGGTTTTAACAGTTCAATGGCAAACTGTTTGTTGCCTGAGATCTTGCGAGTTTTTCGCGATCGATTTCCCAAAGTGGAACTGACGTGGCGGGAATTAGCAACATCGCTGCAATTGCAAGCACTGCGCGATCGGCATTTGGATGTTGGGTTTTTCCATTTAATGTCATCAATGATTCAAGAATCGGATTTATGTTCAGTGACGATTTGGCAAGAACCTTTGATTGCGGCACTACCAGAAAATCATCGGTTAGTTAACGAAATTCAAGTTTCTTTAAAAGAACTGGCACAGGAATCTTTTATTCTTCCCTCTCGTCGATTTGCGCCCGGTTTGTCAGAACAAATAGAACATTTGTGCCAACAATTTGGTTTCTATCCTAATGTTATTCAAGAAGGGACAATGATGCTGACAATACTCGGCTTAGTCGCGGGCGGCGTGGGAATTGCTTTGCTGCCGGCCAATGCTCAAAATATTCAACGGAAGGGCGTTATTTATAAAAGTATTGCGGAATCTACGCCAACTGTTCCGATGGCAGCGGTATGGAGGGCAGACGATAATTCGCCCATTTTGCGCGAGTTTTTGGAAGTGACAATGGCTATGGCAAAATAGGTGAGATACAGCCGATAAATTACAAATTACCAAAAGGTACCTCCCGACTCAAGAAAACCGCTGTAGTATTATAAACTATCTGTATAGCATTTATCGAGGTGTTGCCATGCGGAAAATTGTACTATTCATTGCATCTAGTCTGGACGGTTATATCGCTCGCTCGAATGGCGATATTGACTGGCTGTTTACAGACCAAAATTACGGTTATACTAAATTCTTAGATAGCATCGATACGGTTCTCATGGGTCGAAAAACTTACGAACAAGTTCTAACTTTTGGCGAGTATCCGTACCAGGAAAAAAAAAGTTATGTTTTTACGAAAAATCTAGATTTTCAAGGCACTTCTGATGTCGAAGTGGTAACAGATTTAGAGAGTTTTGTCAATGATTTGCGCTTGCTAGACGGCAAGAATATTTGGTTGGTGGGAGGTTCTCTGCTGATTCGCGATTTCCTGAATCAAAACTTTGTCAACGAAGTGATTCTCTCGGTTCATCCGCTTATTTTAGGCGAGGGAATCCCTTTATTTGTTAATCCCCTAAATACTACAGCTTTGCAGTTAACTGGATGTCAGACATATAGTTCTGGTATGGTTCAGCTATCTTATGATGTCGCGACTTGAGGGCGCACCCAATTGCTAAGTCGCTTGTAAAATACTGTCAGTTGATTATCAAAAAACGTAAGATAAAACTTAGTAATCTGGCTGATGATGAAATGTGTTTGCTGCTTTTTGTTATTAATATCTTTTTTCTGCGTCGTGCTTCCTGCTGAGGCATCTGTATGCCGCAATTATCAAGGACGCGAGATTTGCATTGTCGATATCAAACGCAGTGCGAAAAATTATTGGGAATACAGGGTAATTCTGAGTGTTGATGGAGTTAAACAGCCTCTGCAAGTCTACAATTGCCGCGATCGCACTACAGTTAAGAAAGATGGAACAGTTTTGGCGTTTGGACAAAACAACCCTGGTGAAATCGTCTGCCGTTTTTTTAATCAGAAATAAGTAAATGAAGTTATTGTAAGGTGCGCTTCGGGCTGAATGTGGCAACCACAAACTCAAGAATTTTTCCCGAAGCGCAGCCTACGGTTAGAATTTGCCGTCTACTGCTGAAACGCAGCGTTCGCAAATTAGCGGATGTTCGATCGACTCTCCGACGTGAGTAGAGTAGTTCCAGCAACGATCGCACTTTTCGCCGTCTGCTTTCACTACACCAATCGCCAACTCGGGAGACTGATAACTGTAAGGCAATTCTTGCAGAATTGCATTCGATTCTACCAGTTCCACTTCCGAAGTAATGAACAAATACCGCAGTTCGTCTACACCCTTGCCGATCATTGTAGAATCCTGCGTTACAGCTATTTCAGCAGGAATTTCTGGTTTGGGTTCGATCGCAACTAATTCTGCTGTCGGGATTTCAGGTGTTTCTACAAACACTTTTTCGGCTGGGGCTGTTTGTGCGATCGCCTGTGTTTCTACAAGCACAAGCGCTGTATCTAATGCCGGTGCGAGTACCATCGCCTTTGTTTCTGCAAGCACAAGCGCTGTTGTCCGCCCTACCACATCTGCTGTCAGCGAATCAATTTGTTCGGCAATTTCTTGACGGTTGGCGGCAAACAACAAGTGACGGAAAGCAAACCAGATTGTAAATAAGATGCCGATGACTTCCAATAGGCTTCCCAACACCGGAATTTGATTCATCGTATCCAAAATCGCCAGCGTTACTCTGCCGGTTATCAACACAGAGGCTAACAGCCCAAGTGTTACCAAAACTTTTTGGTATTCTATAAAAAAGTTGCCCGCGTATTCAGGCAGATCCGCCACAAACTGGACGCTTCGATCTAAGATTTGCTGCCAATCTAAAGCCGACGGTTCAGGGGCAGAATACTGTACGATCGCAGAAGATCGATCGCCCTTTTCTGCGATCGTTTCCGCCTCAACATAAACTGTGTTTTCTGTCAAGACTTTGGCAACTTTTGCCGCTTGTTCTTCCTGTTTATCTTGTGCTGCTTTTGCTTTCTCCTCTGCGGCTAACTCGATGACTGAATTTTGCGATCGCACATAATCCACCAATTCTTCGCTGCTGGGATTTAAAGCTTGCAATTGCTGCCTTTTCTCAACATCGGGAACGTACACCAAAACCTTAGCTTCCAAAGAAGAACCGATCGCCTTTTCAATCCTGGCTTTTTCCAAAACCTTGTTAACTTCGCCGCGCACTTGCCGCAAATACTGCCAGCGAGTAGCCAATTCTGGATTGTGCCATTTTGCATCAATTTGCACCCAGCCGGCTTCAAATACTGACTTGTACGGAGTCGGATAGGGAAGGTACTGCCAAATATCCTCGGCCATGTGACACAACACAGGTGCGATCGCCCTTGCTAAATTCTCCACAGCAATTGCAATCACCGTCTGACAACTGCGGCGGCGAAGGGTATCTGTCGCGCTGATGTAAAGTCTGTCTTTGGCAATATCCAAGTAAAAATTCGACAAATCCACCGTACAGAAATTCTGCACAGTTTGGAAGAATCGCGAAAATTGGAAGCTGTCAAAAGCATCTTGAACTTCCGCAAATACTTCGCCCATTCTGTGCAGCATATAGCGATCGAGTTCCGGCAATTCCTCGTAAGCAACGGCATCTTTTGCGGGGTCAAAGTCGTGCAAATTGCCCAGCAAAAACTTAGCTGTATTGCGAATTTTGCGGTAAACATCCGACTGCTGTTTGAGAATGTTTTTGCCCAAAGGCACATCAGCCGAGTAGTCTACCGAAGACACCCACAACCGCAAAACATCGGCTCCGTATTCCTTAATTACGACTGCCGGATCGACGACATTTCCTTCAGATTTGCTCATCTTGCGGCCTTTTTCATCCAGCACAAAACCGTGAGTCAAAACTGTTTTGTAAGGAGCAACGCCGTTAGTTGCTACACTGGTCAGCAAGCTCGATTGAAACCAGCCGCGGTGTTGGTCTGAACCTTCCAAATAGATATCAGCAGGATAGTTTAATTCCGATCGACCTTTGGCAACTGCAGCCCAAGAAGAACCGGAGTCAAACCACACATCCATCGTGTCTGTACCTTTGCGGTAAGTGTGGCCGTTATTGCGGTAAGATTCCGGCAGCAATTCATCGATCGACAATTCCCACCAAGCATCCGAACCTTTCTCTGCAAAGATGGCTTGCACGTGGGCGATCGTTTCTTCATTTAACAGCGGTTCGTTGGTTTCTTCGTCGTAGAATACGGGAATGGGAACGCCCCAAGTCCGCTGGCGAGAAATACACCAATCCGATCGATCGCTTACCATTGCCGTGATTCTATTTTCCCCTTGGGCGGGAATCCAATTCACACCGGCGATCGCTTTTAAGGCTTCATCTCGGAACCCTTCAACGGAGGCAAACCACTGTTCCGTCGCCCGAAAAATAGTCGGCTTTTTCGTGCGCCAATCGTAAGGATAAGAGTGAGCGTAACTTTCCTCTTTAATCAAACAATTTGCCTCAGCAAGGGCATCAATCACTGCGGCATTGCCGTTTCCGAGGACATTTAAACCTGCAAACTGTCCGGCTTCTGCGGTGAAATTTCCGTTCTCGTCTACGGGCGTTAAAACTGGCAAACCGCAGCGTTTTCCGACGATAAAGTCTTCTTGTCCGTGCCCCGGTGCGGTGTGCACCAATCCTGTCCCGGAATCAGCGGTAATGTAGTCACCCCCGGCAACGATCGGACTTTCGCGATCGAACAGTGGGTGTTTGTAGATGCAGCCTTCTAATTCTTTGCCTTTGAAGGTGGCGAGTATTTTTAATTGAGTGTTAAAAGTTGCCGACAGCCGATCGACCGCATCGACAGCTACTAACATAAATTGTTGTGCGATGTGGGAATTTGCCGGCGGTTCCACCACCGCATAAGTCAGTTCGGGATTAACTGCGATTGCCAAGTTTGCCGGAATTGTCCAGGGAGTAGTCGTCCAAATCGCCGCCCAGAGGCTAGGCATATAGCGCTTGAGCTTCGTTTGCAGGGATTTTGACAATTTTTTCACATGAAAGCCGACGTAGATGCTGCGTGACGTGTGACCTTCGGGATATTCCAATTCCGCTTCGGCGAGGGCTGTTTTCGAGCTCGGGCTCCAGTGAACAGGTTTGAAGCCGCGGTAGATGTAGCCTTTGAGCACCATTTGGCCGAAAACGCCGATTTGAGCGGCTTCGTATTCGGGTTTTAGGGTTAAATACGGGTGTTCCCAGTCGCCCCAGACGCCGTAGCGCTGGAAGGATTCGCGCTGCTGTTCCATTGTTTGCTGCGCGAAGGCGGAAGCTTTGCGGCGGAGTTCGATCGGGGTAAGATTAAGCCGCTCCTCCGATTTCATGTTCTGCAATACTTTAAGTTCTATCGGCAATCCGTGACAATCCCAACCGGGAACGTAGCGGACTTTTTTGCCGCGCAGCATTTGGTAGCGGTTGATAAAGTCTTTGAGGATTTTGTTGAGGGCGTGGCCGATGTGGAGTTGTCCGTTAGCGTAGGGGGGCCCGTCGTGGAGGATGAACAAGTCGCCTGGGTTATTTTCCGAGAGGCGATCGTAGATTTCTCTATCTGCCCAAAATTGTTGCAATTCTGGTTCGCGCTTGGCGGCGTTGGCGCGCATATCAAACTTGGTTTTGGGCAGATTTACCGTGTCTTTGTAAGATTTAGCTTCCATTTTTGACAAACTTTTTATGTAGTTAGTTGTTAGTAGTTAGCGGTTATTTGAGAGATGATATCAAGTCCGGTTAAATAATCATAATTAAGTTTGTACTGACAACTTTAGTCCTCTCTCGTCCTTGAAGAGCTGACAACCAGATATTCTAGTATAGGCGATCGACCGCACATTCGATCGGAGCAAATCCGTAGGGTGAGCTCTCTTCTCCCTCCTCCGCGCCCTCTGCGCCCTCTGCGGTTAAATACATTCATAAATCTAGGTGGCGCTACTCAGTCAGCCAACTGAACATTTCACCGACGGTGAGATTGAAGGACTCGGCGAAGGTTGGAACGGGGATGCGATCGCCCGGTTCTTCAAAAACTGCTATGGTGCGATCGCGGTCTAACTCGTTTGACGGCGAGTCCGACAGGGATTGAAATCCCTGTCTCATAGCGCAAGTCCTCTGCAATAGGACTGAGGAGGTTGATTAACGTGCAATGCGAAACTCAACATCGAGTTAAATTGAGACTTGCAGTCGGTTTTAACCGACTTTTGCTATGAGACAGGGAATTGATTCCCTGTCGGACTGTAGCAAGCGAGAAAAAGTCATAGAAATATTCCCAACCCGCGACTAACGGCATTTCCCATACGATCGCACAAAGACGCGGCCGGCACTCCCTGTCCTTGCTGTTCCCATTTTTCCACGAGTTGGCGGCCCAGGGGCGTGAGGCGAAAACTGTCGGTAATCCCTTGTCCGTCTACTTCCCGCCGCAACACGCCGACTTGAATCAGCCACAGCAGGGAGTTTTCGGCTACGAGTTCGGATACGGGCGATCGGGTGTAGCCGCTTTCGACACCGGAATTTGAGGCGATCGCACTTAGGAAAACACTGTTATCGCGGATTGTCTGGAAGAAGTGTAATTGAAAAGGGGAACAGCGGACGGCGCGATCGGCTCTTTTGACAGTGCGACTGGGATAACTAATAGATTTAAACGCTTCGGATGGAATAAAAGTCATTGAGAGAAACTGGAAATAGGTACTATATTTTTTATTGTTACAGATTTATAGTCAAAGTGCAGTTGTGAAAAATCTACTAAAGTTATGGGGTTGAACAAAAATGTTTTTAGGCATAAACTTTTCTGAGTTCATAACTGTCTGAGGCTTGTGCATTTCCCATCACCCGGTTTAGAGAAACCCTGGCTGGTAGCTTGAGAGAAGAAGTAGAATGAGCTTAACTGCGTTGGAGAGGAATAAAGATTATGCCTTTACCGAAAGTGCCTCAAAAATTCTTGCCCAAGTTAACCTCAGTTTTTTTATTGTTATACGTGGCGGCAACACTGCCGTTGCTTGCCAATCGCCTCACTTCTTTTGCTTATATTCTTCAAGCGGTTGTGCAGAAAAAGCAAAATGCAGAAAATGAAGCAACAGAGAGTTTGAGGCAGGCGATTCAACCTAATTTTTGGGATGCGACTATTTACCAAACTCTCGGCTTTCACTTAAGCGATCGGGGAAAACCAGAGGAAGCGATCGCAGCTTACCGCCAAGCCGTCCAAATAGATCCAAACTTTGCCACAGCTTATGAAAATCTTGGTGGTGCGCTGTTTTTGCAAGGCAAACCAGATGAAGCAATCTCCGCTTACCGCCAAGCCATTCAAATCGATCCAAACTTTGCCGAAGCTTATAAAAATCTGGGTGGTGCGCTGTTTTTGCAAGGCAAATTAGATGAAGAGCTCGCAACTTACCGCCAAGCCATCAAAGTTAACCCTCAGTGGGTTTGGGCTTACAACAAACTTGGTAATACGCTGTCCTACCAAGGCAAGCAAAAAGAAGCGATCGCAGTTTACCGCCAAGCCATCCAAATAAATCGCAATGATGCCAAAGCTTACAAAAATTTAGGTTGGGCTTTACAGCAACAGGGGAGATTAGATGAGGCGATCGCAGCTTACCACCAAGCCATCCAAATAGATCCAAACTATGCCGAAGCTTATAACAATCTGGGTAATGCGCTGTTCAACGAAGGTCAACAAAAGAAAGCGATATCCGCTTACCGCCAAGCCATCCAAATAGATCCAAACGATGCCGAAGCTTACAAAAATTTAGGTTGGATTTTACATGAACAGGGGAGATTAGACGAGGCGATCGCAGCTTACCGCCAAGCTATTCAACTCAACCTCAAACATACCCAAGCTGACAACAATTTCGCCAAGAGGATAAGTGCATCCCTCCAAAATATTAGGGTTAATTTATTACTCAAAGAAACGGAGAGGCTCTTAGCTAGGCGGAAAAATCCGCAATTTCCCGAAATTCCAGAGCGATTGCCCAGTTTACAAGATGAACCTTTAGTTTCATTAAAGCGGTCTGTTGTTCGAGTTATTATTAAAAATTCTCCCGAGTTACAGTCGGTTACTGGCTGGGTAGTAAAACGGCAGGGAAACAAAGCTTGGATTGTGACCAAGCGCTTTGTGAAAACGACTGACAAAACTAAGCTTCAGAGTGTTCCAGAAATCGAAGTTGAATTTTATAGTAAACCGACATCTGGCGAATTCCGCAAGCGGAAACCCGCTAAGATTGCTAAAAATACTGCTGCCTCTGCTTAGTGGTGCAGAAAACTATTTTTGTTAAGAAGAAAATGACATAACTTTAGAAAATTCAATCCGCCGCTCTAACTTCGCTAGTTTTTTG
>NZ_SRRZ01000200.1 GCF_013179805.1 Microcoleus asticus IPMA8
AAAGAGCTGACAAAATCGTTGGCAATATGCTGTTGCATTCGAGAGGACAAAGCGGTCATTGGGAAGCCACAGATATCAATAGTTTATTGGCCGAATATATCAATCTAGCCTATCACGGGATGCGAGCTAAAGAAACAGCTTTTAACATTACCATAGAAACTGACTATGACAATGACATTGGCCAAGTAGAGGTCGTGCCACAAGACATAGGTAGGGTTTTTCTTAACATTATTAGCAATGCTTGCTATGCAGCCCATAAAAAGCAACAAGAAATGGGGTCAGAATTTTCACCTATACTTGACGTGAAAACTCGAAATCTGGAAGGTCGGATTGAAATTCGCATTCGCGATAATGGCGCAGGTATAAAGCCAGAGGTACTCGATAAAATTTTCAATCCATTTTTTACGACAAAGCCACCAGCAGAAGGTACGGGTCTAGGTCTTTCTATCAGTCAAGATGTTGTCGTCCAGCAACATCGCGGAGAACTAAAAGTCGAAACAGAAGTAGGAAATTACACAGAGTTTATCATCACATTGCCGAAAAAAACAGCAGAAATCAAGGAGTAAAAAAAATGAAAGTAATGGTTGTAGACGACGAGGAAGGTATTCAGTTATTGTTCAAAAATTCGGATAAGAATCAGTGTTAAAGATCGTGGGCCGGGATGACGAGCGAGGTAAGAAAGCGACTGTTTAGTCCTTTCTTTACAACTAAACCTGTGGGTGAAGGCACTGGCTGGGGATGCTCCATCAGCTATCAGATTGTGGTGGATAAGCACGGCGGAGATAGGAGGTGTTTATCGCAGCCAGATCGGGGTACAGAATTTGCGATCGAGATTCCCACTAGGCAGAGCGATCGGGTAAAGATGAAAGCGAGTTAAGGGGAGTTAAACAAAAAATCAGGGTAAAGCCTGGTAAAATCTAGCTCGCGATCGCATTTTTCCAATTTCTTTGTAATACCGGAAGTCCCTAAACACCCAACGACTTAGCAGAAGCCCTTAAGGGCATAGCTAAAATAACGCGAAATTAGCAAAAGCCAGAAGTCAGAAATAAAATGTAATATTAAAGATGGATTGAGATAGATTTTCATGGTTGACTGGGAAAGGCAGCTTTGCCAAAATTTAAGAGTAGCAAAAATACTTAACAAAAAAAAGTAGAACTCTCTAAAGCTGAATATCGGGGTAGCGATTGCAACATCTAAAAAATAATAGGTAAAATTGATGGCGATAGGCATCCGACACCAGCCGGAAAACGGCTACCACTCAGAACCAACTCAGGGTTCCCCAAGAGAAAATCTTAATAGCCGATCGCTCATGCGCCTGCCTCGAAGCTTGAGTGCGGTGGAAACATCGGGCTTTGGACTCACCGGTCACGCCAATTGGTTTACTATCGCCACAGCCATCCAAGCAGCGATCGGGCCGAGCGCCATCTTCGTTTGGTTGCCCGGTATCATCATGGGTATGATGCTCAACCTACAGGTAAAACGCATCGGTGAGTATTTCCCAGACATGGCTGGGGGAACGCCCAACTATACCGCCCGACTGCTGAAAAATTATCCGGGTCTGGGAAGCTATGCAGCGATCGGATACTTTTTAAGCTGGGTAGCAACACTGCCAATTTCTGCGATCGTACTGACGCAGCTAATCAAAGTCAACCTCAATAGTTTAGGTTTTAGCTGTCCTGAAACTTTACTAAATATTACCTTCACGCTCCTACCCTTCATTTTGACCTTCAGCGGCACTCGCGCCTTAAGTATTCTGCACGCCTTTTTTGTATTGCCGACAGTCGGTGTATTATCCGTTTTTTCCATTTATGGTCTATTATGGTTAGCTATTTCCCCAAACAGTCCCGGATTTTTCCCCGCAACTTGGCCGTCATTCACCTTTATTGACTGGGCTAAGTGGTTTTACTTTGGTACATACATCTTCTACTGCTGTGACTCCGCCGCCAGTTTCGTAGCGGATAGCCGCCACCCTACTAAAACCTTGCAGTTTCTCAAAATTTCCGCACTGGGGATGCTGCCTGTGATTTTAGGAGGCGCTTGGGTACTGATGCGCTTGGCCACTGCTCCTGGTCTGAAAGATGACGTATTCTTGAATTTATTAGCTGCCTGTCAGGTATTGTGGGGGCCCTGGGTTCCCTCCCTCGTCACGTTTCTGGTGGTCGCTAGCTGTCTTCTGAGTTGCGCGACCATAGTTTCCAACTGCCCCCGGATGTTGTACCAACTTGCCGTCGATGGACATATTTCGCCAACATTCGCAGTTGTATCCCGACGCGGTGTATTTGGATTTGGGCTTGTCTTAGTTTTGGTTCTGAGTTTAATCTGTCTAGCTTGGGGAAATGTCCCTCGGCTTGTGGCGATTACTAATGTTGGCTTGGTTGTGTGCCTGACACTATTCCATCTATCACTGTGGCTGCGGCGGGGTAGTCCAGAAGTTCGGTGGCCTTGGTGGTCGCTGGCCTTCTTCATAATAGATGCGGTGGTGCTGGTAGTCGGAGGCTTGGCTTGGGGCTGGCAAGACTTTATCATTGGGTTGTGTTTTCCCCTTGCCGTTTTGGCAGTAGATGCAGGGATAAGTCGCATTGCCTTTGCCCCCTTTCATCCGTCGTGGTGGATTCGGCTTTACCGCAACAGAAGCCAGAGCAAAATGCCAGATTTTGTGGCATTTCAGGTTGTAATTTTGATCTTGCTGATTGTCAGCGCCGTCGCTGTCGGCTGGATTTTTGGCATCAAATTATATGCTAACTCTAGTGTTGGATTGAATCTATTAGTAGTGCTGGTTTTATTAGTTGCTTTCGTTGGGGTGGCCGTTGCCTGCTGGACGAGTTTACCCCAAGTCGTCTCAATGGACGAGGCACGAGAGGGAGCAGAACAGCTATTTACCATTGCCCTAGATGCGATCGTAGTGCTGGATGAAAAAGGTGTAATTCGCCAGACTAATCCTGCTGCTGAAAGCGTCTTCGGAATCAATTCTACTAGGCTAATTGGATCTCACCTGAACAAATTATTACCCGGATTAGAGACTCAGCCAGAAGACTGGCTCAGTCGCAGCGAACAAACTCTCAAGTTGTCCAATGGAGACTCGCGTATTCTGGAAGTTTCCATCTCAGACCGATTCTCTCAAGATGCTTCCCTTTCCAATCAGGATCTGCAAGAATATGTGGCGATCGTCCGCGATATCACCGATCGCAAGCAAGCCCAAGAAGCACTGCAAAAAGCTAATGAGGAACTAGAAATCAAAGTTGAGGAGCGTACCTCTGAACTCACCCACACTGTAGAGCAATTGCAGAATGAAATTCAAGAGCGCCAGCGGATCGAAGCAAATCTCAGAGCTATGCAAAATCAGATTGTTGTCCAAGAAAAACTAGCTTCTCTGGGCAGTTTAACAGCCGGAATTGCCCACGAAATCAGAAATCCCTTAAATTTTGTCAACAATTTCTCAGAACTTTCTGCTGAATTAACCGAAGAACTGTTTGAAGAATTAGAAAATCAAGGAGAACGGTTAGAGCCAGAAACCAATGAATACATTACCGAGCTGTTAACCGATCTCAAAGGAAATCTTAAAAAAATTCATCAACACGGTCAAAGAGCTGACAAAATCGTTGGCAATATGCTGTTGCATTCGAGAGGACAAAGCGGTCATTGGGAAGCCACAGATATCAATAGTTTATTGGCAGAATATATCAATCTAGCCTATCACGGGATGCGAGCCAAGGAAGCTAATTTTAACATTACCATAGAAACTGACTATGACAATGACATTGGCCAAGTAAATGTCGTGCCACAAGACATAGCTAGGGTGTTTCTTAACATTATTAGCAATGCTTGCTATGCCGCTCATAAAAAGCAACAAGAAATAGGGTCAGAATTTTCACCTATACTTGACGTAAAAACTCGAAATCTGGAAGGTCGGATTGAAATCCGCATTCGCGATAATGGCGCAGGTATAAAGCCAGAGGTACTCGATAAAATTTTCAATCCATTTTTTACGACAAAGCCACCTGCAGAAGGTACGGGTCTAGGTCTTTCTATCAGTCAGGATGTTGTCGTCCAGCAACATCGCGGAGAACTAAAAGTCGAAACAGAAGTAGGAAATTACACAGAGTTTATCATCACATTGCCGAAAAAAACAGCAGAAATCAAGGAGTAAAAAAATGAAAGTAATGGTTGTAGACGACGAGGAAGATATTCAGTCTTTGTTTACTCAAAAATTTAGAAAAGAAATCAAAGCAGGGCTAATCCACTTTTATTTTGCCCTGTCAGCAGAGGCGGCACTGGACTACTTAGAAAATCATAAAGAAGCGTCGATTGTTTTGATTTTGTCCGATATTAATATGCCAGGAATGAATGGGATAGAACTGCTCAGAATTATCAAAGAAAAGTTTCCCGATCTAAAAGTTTTTATGATTACCGCTTATGGAGATGAAAGAAATTACCAAACCGCAATCGCTTATGGAGCTGATGACTATATTACTAAACCTGTTAATTTTGAAAGCCTGAAAAATAAAATAATCAATTTGGAGTAAATTCACAATGAAACATAATTGGTAATTGCTACCTTCCCATCCTCTCCTTCTGCCTTCAGGGTTCTACTAGTAACAGAGAGACTAATATGTCAGCAAAAATACTGTTTGTAGATGACGAAAAAAATTTAGAATATCTAATTTCCCAGGTATTTAGAAAAAATATCCGCACGGAAGGATGGCAGATTTTTTTTGCTAGTAATGGTGTAGAAGCGCTGGAAAAATTGAAAGAACACCCGGATCTGGATATAGTATTGACCGACCTTAATATGCCTGAAATGGATGGCATGACTTTACTATCTAGACTTAATCAAATAGACCTACCTCTGAAAACAATAGTTATATCAGCCTATGGCGACATGGAAAATATCAGAAATGCCATGAACTTAGGTGCCTTTGACTTTCTAACCAAGCCGATAGATTTGGAGGATTTAAAGATTACCATCAACAAAACGCTGCGTGATGTGCAACACTTAAAAGAAAACCAGCGCTTGCGGGAATCAGAAGCTCGCGCTAGAGAACAAGCTCAGGATTTACAACAAGGTCTGCAAGAGCTAAAAAAGACCCAAGCTCAACTAATTCAGACCGCAAAAATGTCTTCTTTGGGTCAACTGGTTGCGGGAATTGCTCATGAAATTAACAACCCTGCTAGCTTTATCTATGGCAATATTAGCCACGTCAGTGATTATATCCACAACCTAACCCACCTGCTAAATCTATATCAGCAGCAGTACCACCCACCCACTTCTGAGATTGAAGCTGAAATCAAAGCCATAGATTTAGAATTTATGATAGCAGATTTATCTCAAATTCTGGCTTCGATGAAATGTGGTGTTAACCGCATTCAGAAGATTGTTTTGTCTTTGCGTAACTTCTCAAGGCTGGATGAAGCTAACATAAAGTCTGTTGATATTCATGAAGGGATTAAAAGCAGCCTGCTGATTTTGGATAACCGACTTCAAACAACGAAAGTGCGTCCTGAGATTCAAGTGTTTGAGGAGTACAGCCATCTGCCTTTAGTGGAATGCTATGCGGGAGAACTAAATCAGGTGTTTATTAACATTCTTTCTAATGCGATTGATGCTTTGAATGAGTACAATAAACAACGGTCACTAGATCAGATCTCGGATCTCCAGAGTGCCATTACTATTCGCACTGTTCTGCTAGAGAAAAATTCCCGTGTCGTCATTCAAATTCGGGACAATGGGCTGGGAATGACCGCAGACGTGAAAGACCGTATTTATGAACCTTTTTTTACTACTAAGCCTTTAGGTCAAGGTACTGGTTTGGGTCTCTATATCAGCTACCAAATTATAGTGGAAAAGCATGGGGGCACATTGAAGTGTGTTTCAGAGGTGGGGGAAGGAGCGGAGTTCTGGATTGAACTTCCAATCACACAAACTAAGGCTGAACTCGACTTGAGCTAATCAATCGCCCTCTACCAAACTCAGGCCTATTACAGCCGTTAGGTTTGCCATTGTAGAAATCAGCCTTTTCATGACTCTTGCAATAATAATATATAATAGAACTTAAAGTATATAAATATTACTCGGATAAGTTAATCAATGCAAGGGGCAAAAAATGTCGCATCCGACCGAAAAATATCGCAAGTTGTCAGCAAAAATACTGTTTGTGGATGACGAGCCAGATTTAGAATCTCTAATTTCCCAGAAATTTAGAAAAAAGATCCGTGCGGAAGAATACCAGGTTTTTTTTGCGTATAATGGCGTAGAAGCGCTGGCAAAGTTACAAGAACAACCGGATATAGACATTGTGCTGACTGACATTAATATGCCAGTTATGGATGGGATCGTTTTGTTAGGGAAACTTAATCAGATAGCTTCCCTAGTCAAAACAATAGTTATATCGGCTTATGGCGACTTGGGAAATATTAGAAAGGCGATGAACGCCGGAGCATTTGATTTTTTGACTAAGCCTATAAATTTTCAGGATTTAGAAATTACAATTAACAAAACATTGTCCCACGTACAACAGCTAAAGGAAAACGAGCACTTTCGCCAAGAAAGAGAGGAGAAATTGCAGCAATCGGAAGCGCGAGAGCGAGAAAAAGCTATTCAACTAGAAATTGCACTCCAAAATTTACAGCGCACCCAAGCTCAGCTTATTCAGACTGAGAAAATGTCTAGCTTAGGACAACTCATTGCAGGTATTGCCCACGAAATTAATAATCCCGTTAATTTTATCTATGGCAATTTAACTTATGTCAATGAGTATACTCAGCAGCTATTGAGTTTAATAAACCTTTACGAGCAGCACGGTGCCCACAATCACCCTGAAATCGAAGTTTTAATTAAAAACATAGAGCTAGAATTTATCCGAGAAGATCTGCCTAAAATGCTATCTTCGATGAAAGTAGGGGCTGAACGTATCCGTCAGATTGTGCTGACGTTGCGGAACTTCTCGCGGCTTGACGAAGCGGAAATGAAACCCGTTAATATTCACGATGGCATCGACAGCACTATAGTCATTTTGCAGAGTCGGCTCAAGCCTAAGCCGGATTATCCACCTATTCAAATTATTCAAGAATACGGAGATTTGCCAAAAATAGAATGTTATGCCTCTCAGTTGAATCAGGTATTTATGAATTTGCTGAGCAATGCCATTGATGGCTTGAATTACTATGACAAAAAACGCAGCTTGGAGCAAATAAAAAAAGATCCTAGTACGATTACAATTCGTACTTCTATGCTGAATGACGATTGGGTAAGAATCAGTGTTAAAGACAATGGGCTGGGGATAACAAGTGAGGTAAGAACGCATCTGTTTAGTCCTTTCTTCACAACTAAACCTGTGGGTCAAGGCACTGGTTTGGGATTATCTATTAGCTATCAGATTGTGGTGGATAAGCACGGCGGAGATTTGAGATGTTTATCGCAGCCAGCAGATAGGGGTGCAGAATTTGTGATTGAGATTCCCATTAGGCAACGCGCTCAGGTAAAGAGGGAGGCAACTTAAGGAGAATTCAACAAAAAATCAGGGTAAAGCCTGGTAAAATCTAGATCGCGATCGCACTTCCCCAATTTCTCTGTAATTGGTGAAGTCTCCCAAACACCAAACGACCTAGCTGAAGCCCTCGATAGTAGATTTTGCGTCGTCGGTCAACTTGTCAGTGTTCCGGACTGGTTAAGGCGAGGCGTGAGGGTGCGAGCACGCCTTCACCATGTGCCAGTTGCGTAAGTTTTGAACTAATAATTAGGGCTTGCTGGATAAGTGCAGAAAGGTTACACGGCCTGGTTATGCGATCGTCCGATCAAGAAAAGTGTGCAAGATAAACAGGT
>NZ_SRRZ01000201.1 GCF_013179805.1 Microcoleus asticus IPMA8
ATCGAGCGCCCATATATTAGTTACCCCACTAGAGCTAGAGTTTTATTTATGTATCTTAACATAGTTTTGTTTTTTCTCGCCGACCTACTTAATCCACTCCTGAATTTGACCGTAATTCTTGAATCCTTTCGGCATCTCCAGACCTTTGCTCCGTTGGTTCATCACTGTTTCTGGAAGGGCGGCAGGTTTTCCTGGGGCTGTTTTTACTTTGAGTCATGCCTCCATGCCCCCTTGCTTGTACCGTTGTCACCAACGATACACTGTTGATTCATTTCTGCTGAGTCGCTGTGAAAGTTCCTGTCAGGTTGTGAGCGCCCCGGTCTTAATCGAGTCAAGCTTTTGTACCCGTTGCTTTGTTGTCGCAGTTACCGCATCAGGCAGCAGTCTATGTCGTAGCTCTTCACGGCTTTCGTGCACGAATACTGGAAACTGATTTCCTATATCCCTATATTCTTCCTCCTGTATCTAATATTTTAGTGCTTCTTCAAGGAGAATTGGTATCAGGATGAAATAATGTTAGCCCCCTTCCGCTTCAGAAAAACCCACATACAAATTGGCTTCAATAGCATCAAAGCTAGGAGCGAAAAATTCATATTTCATAAAGCTTTCTACCTTTCAGTGTCCCTTGCTGAAACTTTAAAAAAGTTGAAACTACCAAGGGGGCGATCGCTAATCAATTTTAATCTAACGCTGTCATCAAAGTGACACAAGAGCGCTGCATTAAAAATCTCCTTCATCTACTTGAAATACCGTCAATCCCAACGACCGCCACATATCAACAACTTGCTGGCGATCGTCCAACACAAACTTAACATTATATTTCCCTGCAATATGCCGCCGATATAACTCTTCCTTCATGATCGCATCCTTCCTCATATCTCCGGTTTTCCGCATATAAAGACTGGCATAATTGACCTCATACTGCTGCAACCATTTTTCAGTTTGAGGCTGACAATCATCGGTTCTACCCGAGACTACAATAATATCGGCGCTGGACTGCCACTTGCGGATGGTATCTAAGACAGGCTGATTCGGTAAATCGCGATCGCACGTCGAAGCGTCAAAAGGATTTCTGCCGTTGAGAAGTGCCAGCGTACCGTCCATATCGACAATAATTGCCTCCGGCAAATCCGGGTTATATTCCGGCGGCACAACGGGAACCCGCACGTACTTATTGTACATCTTCATTATCACATCTTTGCCCACAGAATTAAGCCTTTTCAAATCCCGTTTAATACATTCCTCAACCGGAACTTGCAAGAAAGAATCATTAACTTCGACAACAGCTTTACCTTTAACCAACTCTTTAATATGCTCGATGTGATGCCCAAAATTAGTATCATCAACAATGACGTGCTTGCCGCTTTCCAAAGCCATCAAAATAATCGTATCTCTCAACTGCACAATAAACTTTTCATTCGCGGGCGACCAATGAGAAGCGTGAGCCATTTCTCTGAGCAAATCTTTATTGCTGCGAACCCACTTTGCAGGTTCAGACAGCAGCAATTCTCTAGCAAATTGTGATTTTCCAGAAGCAGGTAAACCAACAAGTACAATAACTCTTTTCATGGTAATTGGTAATAGCTAATTGGTCAGTTATGGACGCAGGAACTCGCATTTGTAGGTAGTGAAATGCGCACCTTACCACTTATTCGTCCATTTCTGCTGGAACGAGAGCCAAGTGTAGATGCGGTTCCAACCGCCGATTTTGATGGAAAAAGTTTATTAGTTTCTTTACAGACCTAGATGGATGTAATCTAAACCCAATAACTCCTCTATTTTATGGATCGTAACATCACGAAGAGCTTCTTTCACTCCCGGAACTCTTCGGGCCCGCAAAGAAAACAAAATCCCGGAATACGGCAAATCTTTCACAGCTAAAGCAAAATCTTTCTGAACTTTTATATATTCGTGCTGTCGGTAAACTTCCTCGATTTCTCTAACCAAACATTGATATTTCTCCTTAACTTTTTCGTACAATTCAGTCCACTCAGGGAAATAAGCTAAAAACTCTTCTCCTTCATTAGTTAAAACAATCTCGATCAGGCGGCGGGTCGAAAACCCTTCGCGGAGATGAGAAATAGCGACATATTGCGGAGACTTAACTTTAACTCTGTTGAAGTTAGCATCGCAGATAATATACCCTTCCGAATCCATCGGATCTAAATGTTGAGCTGCTTCGATAACTTCTTTCCAGCTAGTTAAAGGATAAGATGCGACCAATTCCCATCCGTATTTATTTGCCCAAATACTCGGGTCGGTTTCTAGCAGTGTTTGAATGTTGCGAACCCCGTGCAGCACGATTTGATTTTCCGTTTGCTGCACAACTATTCTATTGTAAGGCGTCATCAACTCAAAGATAAAACACTGGTCTGTTTCTTGCGGTAATTGATATCCCAACTCTTGCCAGACTTTCCAAAAAAGTTCGGCAAAGCTGAATCCAAAACCGTTAACTTCGCCGGCGGCGTCGGGAGTGCCGCTAGATTGCACTCTCCATTCTCCCTTGTAAAAATAAAGTACAGTCAGAGAACCGTCTAGTTTTTGGTAAACTTTGGCATGACTCCAATCGATTGCAGCGGCGTGAATTTCTCCGTAATTAAAAAATTTGTCGTAGGGATAAGAAACTATCTGCCAATCTTGAGATGAATCTAAAATAATGCCTCGGCACTGCTGGACTATTTTTTCGCCCAATGGAGATTCTATCTGCGAGTATTTCAGACAGACTAAATCGGGATATTGGCGGTGGCGGGTAACTTTGATATGATAAGTTTCGGACAAAGTTTCCAATCCGTGCTGGCGCAAATACTCTTGCAGTTCCACTATCGACTCCTAAATTGCTCGCCTTCTCTATATTATATATGACTTCATATTCTGGCAACCTTGTCAAGATAGTCAAAAAAGATTTTCCCCGGAAAAGCGAGTGTTAATTTTGTATTTTGAATTATGGTTGTACATAGGTGAATGCGGTTCGCCGCCCAAGTAAACTCTTGAAATATTAAGGGAAAAGACCGTGAATAAGAAATTATTACTTTTGGCTACTTCTGCTGGTGTATTGACTGCTTTATTACCTCTCTCGGTTGTTTTTGGATATTCGCAATTGTCGCAGCGACAATCGGGAACAACACAAATTGCTCAAGGAGGCACTGCGGTTCCGGTAAGTGAAATCTTGCCAAAGTTAAAAGGCAAAACGCAAGTGCCTATTTTTATTCCCAGCAGGATTCCGGTTTCGCCAAAAATGTACTATCAAACTACAGCAAAAGCAAACAACTATACTATTTCAATCGAGTATAAAGCAGATTGCGGCGGTACGACAGCTTGCACTTTTGGGGCAATTCTAGGTCAAAAAGGCGGGGAGTTTACTACAAAACTAGAAGGGGTAACTAAGACGTTAAAAAATGTCAAACTTGCGGGCGGAATGAAAGGAGTTTTTCATAACGGTTGCGGGGCTTACTGCACAGCAACTCTTGAGTGGAAAAATCAGGGTTTTATGTATACCGTCGTTATTAAGAACGGACGGGAATCTGATTTAATTTTAATAGCAAATTCTGCCATTCAAGCTGGGAAGCGTTAAGTTTTGCAGTCGGGGACGCACCACTTCTATATGTATGGTGCGAACTGCGCACTTTACGGTTATTGTATGATAGATATTAACTCGCATTCGCCTCTTACAAGATGCTATGGTTTTTTTGTGCTGACCTACTTAGGGGGAAATCAGGATGAGGGGAAAATGGCTATTTGCGGCGATTTTTGCTGGTGTGGTGACTGCTTTTACGATCGCACTTTTGACACCCAACTCAGCGTTAGCAAGGACAGAACTCTCGATAACAGAAATCCACTGGTTTAATTTTTCCCCTAAAGATAGCTGGCAACCGATACAATTTATTGTACCCGATCGCAACACGGCAAAATCTACCGGCGGCCGCAAGTTGCGGTTGTACGATGTTCATATTGCCAAGATGTTTGAGATTTCTCATTTTCTGTGCGATCGCGATCGGGCTTCTGAGGGTTACAATTGGTCTTATCAAGCGGAAAATGGCAATATTGAGATGGGACGCTTCAAAATTAGCTGCACTCTAGCCCGTTCCATAGCTCCAGCTTACGGGTTAGGGAAATCAGAAATTACAGTGATTCGCCGCCACTTCAACCTGAATAACGGTCGCCCTTCTATTGCTGCAGAAAAATATTCAATTCCCACTCTCAACATTGCTAAAAATAGAGTTTTGCAGTGGAGGGATTTTGTGCAAAAGTTTCCCCCAACCCCGGATAAATTAGCAAACCAAGCTAACAGTAGTTTTCCTGCAAGTAACATTTTTCGGCAAATCAAAGGTAAAACGCGAGTGCCTGTTTTTCTGCCGAATATACTTCCTTTATCTGACACTCAGCAAGTTGACTTTGATGTGCAAGCAGGTTCCTACGGTTACATTGTGGGAATGTATTTAGGCAAAGGCTGCCGCGCCGGAGCCTGTTATTTCGGCACAATCGAAGCTAAAAGAAACGAACCGTTTTCGCCTCCTTCGCAATTGCCGCAGGATACTTACAGAAGCATTGAATTGGCCGGCGGCATCAGGGGAATTTATTTCAATAATTGCGGTGCTTACTGCACTGCTTTTGTTGAGTGGCAAAGGCTGGGGGTGCTGTACCGAGTCACGAGGAAAAACGGACGGCAGCAAGAAGTTGTTCAGATAGCAAATTCTGCACTTCAAGCAGGGCAACGTTAAATTGTGGTGGGAAATGAAAAAGGTACGCGCGAGCGAAGCTCTCCCGTTCCCCGCAGGGGTTCCCGAAGGGTAGGGAATCGCCCTTTGGTCAACGAAGCTGCTACAAATAAATACGATCGCTCTTTTCCCCTCGAAACTACATTTCTCTACCCAAATCTCGCCACCTTTGAGCTAATTCTTTCGAGCTGCTGCTGAGCTAACTCGTCATGCCAACCAGGTTCATCCGGCTCGACGCTAGGTAAATCTTACATCCCCAGCAGCCTTTGCTTTGGAATGTCGATCGCCCCCGTGCCAGCGACGCCCAATGCAGGATGGGAAACATCATCAAGGCTAACTGCTACTGGCGGTCATAAAATTTTAGATTTTAGATTTTAGATTTTAGATTGGCAATGGCTTATTCTGTAAAGGTTTGGAGCTTGCCTACCGTTGCGTCCTTTTTTCAAACAGACGGTCAAAACCTGGTATTTCTATTTTATCGCCCGAATTATCCCAACCAGCAATTAAAGTCCCCACCTGCGGTACGCTAGATCAGGTGAATATATTGGCTGATTTCAAGCTATCCTCCGATCGATCTTATGTCCCCAACCACATCTGCCCCTTCCCGAACCGTTCGCATCGGTTCCCGCAAAAGCCAACTCGCTCTCGTGCAAACCCACTGGGTGCAAGAACAGCTACAGAAACACTTCCCGGAACACACTTTTGAAGTCCACACCATGTCCACCCAAGGGGACATAATTCTTGATGTCGCCCTCGCTAAAATTGGCGATAAAGGACTTTTTACCAAAGAATTAGAAACGGGAATGATTAACAATGAAACGGACTTTGCGGTTCATTCCCTCAAAGATTTGCCTACCAATTTGCCCGAAGGTTTAATTTTAGGATGCGTCACCGAACGGGAAAATCCCGCTGACGCCTTGGTAGTTCACTCCAAGCACAAAGACAAGCAACTAGACACCCTCCCAGAAGGTGCAGTAATCGGCACTTCTTCCCTGCGGCGCCTAGCTCAATTGCGCCACCATTTCCCTCATTTTGAATTTAAAGATATTCGCGGCAATCTCAATACTCGACTGGCTAAATTAGATGAGGGCGGTTACGACGCGATTATTTTAGCAGTTGCGGGATTGGAAAGATTGGGTATGGGCGATCGCATCCACCAAATTATCCCTGCTGAAATCTCCCTTCACGCCGTCGGACAAGGTGCTTTGGGCATCGAATGCCGCGCCGGAGATACAGAAATCATGGCAGTGATTAAAGCTCTCGAACACTCGGAAACCGCCCAAAGATGTTATGCCGAACGCGCATTTCTGCGGGAATTAGAAGGCGGCTGTCAAGTGCCGATCGGCGTCAATACCAAAATAGAAAATGGTCAATTAACCTTAACGGGAATGGTATCGAGTCTCGACGGCAAGCGATTCGTCAAAGATACTGTTTCCGGCGCTGCCGAGACTGCTGAACTGCTGGGAATTGACCTCGCTCACCGCCTGCGCCAACAGGGAGCTAGTGAAATTTTGGAGGAAATATTTGTCCAAGTTCAGCGCGGTTCCTAAACCCGATCTGCATCTATTTGTCAATGCTTTTAGACTAATCTAGAGATATCGCCTTTTGTAAAATAAAAATAACTGGCGGTTCGCTTGTGCTTTCACAGATACACTAGCAGTATGTTTGTAGATTTTTGATGGGATTTTAGATTGGACTTACGCTCCCGACCTCAGAAACCCGGTTTGTTCTATATCTAGTCGTCAAACCAAGGATTTTCGCTGATTCCGGGTTTCTGAGCGTAAGTCCTATTAGAGTATAAAGTTGACCGTCGGTTTCAAAAAATTCTGACTAATTTAGGACGCTGCGCACGGGTGGAGGTTTCGATTTAGTAGCCAAGATTTCTCCCATAAACCGATTTTTTTCGTAAGTCCTATAATTATCAATAGACCCATCCAAAATCTTACAATCAAACATCCGAAATTAATCAGCAATCTATTTCAGAGAAAGGCAAAATATGAGCGCTAGGGAAACTCAAATAAAGCTGGAATTGAACAAAGTTCAGCAACTTTATCGCAAAATGCAGGCAGACCAAAAAGCTTTGCAGCAGCAATTGAAAGAGTTTAAAACTCAGGCAGGAAATTTTTCGGATGTAGTCGAGCAAGTCTTGCCGTCCGTAGTTTCAGTTTACGTCATGGATTGGGAGACACAAGAAGAGATTTCTTCAGGGAGTGGCTTCTTTGTATCGCCGGACGTAATTGTCACGAACTATCACGTGGTCGAAGATATTGCCGATGAAGATTACTTCTATGAAGAAGATGAAGTCGAACAGGTTTTAGTGGAAACTTACGACGGAAAATTGAGACTGGCAGAGGTGGTGTTTACCGGTAATGCGGAAGAAGATTTAGTGTTGCTCTTAATTAGCGATTTTACTTTCAACCCGGAAACAGGGGAACAAGTCGAATCTCCCCAGGAATATCCTCCCCTAGAGTTGTCTTTTGATGTGAAAGTGGGAGATACAGTAATTGCTGTGGGCAATCCTTTGGGGCAGTTTGCTTCAACTGTAACTCAAGGTATTATTAGTGCAATTCGCGAACCCGATGAGTATGAAGAAGGCGACGAAGAAGATGATGATGTTGCTGAGGTGAAGGTGTTGCAAACTGATGCGGCGATTAATCCAGGAAATTCCGGCGGGCCGCTGATTAATATGGCCGGTCAAGTGGTTGGGGTGAATACGTGGGGATGGGAAGATGCTGATAATATTAATTTGGCGATCGCCTCTGAAGCTTTGGATGATTTTTTAGCTGGATTTGAAGAAAGTTTTGAGGAGGATTCTCAGAATTAGTCGGGAGTTGTCGGTAATATGTGATTCGGGCGATCGCTCTTTTTCTGATAGGGGATGCAAAAGGCGATCGCTATTTCCTTAATTCCATACTGATGGCTTTGCGTTCAGTTTTACTAAGGCGTAAAAATTATCAAACTGCATACCATTTTTGATGTTTACCGTCAATCAAAAAGTGAGATATAAAGGCGTTGCTGAATCAAGGTATGAATGCCCCAGGAATGGGAATATCGTGAAATTTCAAGTAATGTATTAATAACTTAATAGAATGCTTGA
>NZ_SRRZ01000202.1 GCF_013179805.1 Microcoleus asticus IPMA8
TTACTTAAATGGAATGATTGGTGTCAATCTCAAAGCAGCAGCTTAAATTATCATCAGTATTTATACTGAGCGCATAACTGTTATGCTCCCATGAAGGTTCTGCCGGCAGCTTGCTTCATTTGGTTGAGATCGAGTAGCACGATCGCCACTCCCCGTCGTTGAGATGCGCCAAACAAGGTACTGCTAAAAGGCAGAATTTGGGCGATCGCAGGCTGGTTGTCTACGACGATATCTTGCCTGACTTCAATGCCTGCGGTTGCCGCTTGGTAAAGTGGTTGTGCGAGTTGTGGATAGATGGAAGTGTATGGCTGATTAGTCGCATTCTGAGGGCTGCGGGCGATCGCTATCCCAGATGGATCGACAATGGCAATTTCCACCACACCGGGCATCGTGGCAAAATTTTGCACAACCCGTCGCAGAATGCTTTTATTCTCCAACTCTAGTAAGCCTTCTGTAGAAAACTCCAGAGATTGTGTAATTGATTGAGCCCGGTTATGAACTTGCGTTTCTAAGTCAGACTGCATCAGCCGATAGTTAAGTCCCAGAGTTGCCAGTCCAACTGTGGTAATCGACAACCCAACGCTAACCAGCAAGCGCTGCGACAAGCTATGGGGATGCAGGAATTTCGTCATAATTTCCATTCATTGATTGCTGTAGTTACGATGTCAGTGTTAATCTCCACATCCTGACGCGGCATCCGTCCGGCACGGGGGTCAGATTTTAATAGTTCAGCCATTTGAGCGATCGCCTCTGGCAACCTACCAGACTGAAATATCTTCTGCTGCATGGCAATGTCACCCTTTTTCAGACCAGCGTAATCTTTAGCAAAAGCCTCACCCTTCTGTCCCAGGCTTTTACCAACCTTTTGAAACACTTCCTGGGGCTTTGTTTCCACCGCACTCATAACATCAAACCAAGCCCTAATAAATTGCTTTAATTCAGCTTTCTTCGTGCCAATAATAGTTGACCGAGAAACCCAGGTATCAATAACTAAACTATCAACTTCCTGAGTGGTAAAAAGAATATTCCCCTCGATCTCTTGGGCAGTTTCGCCTAGAAGCGGTTGCCAGAGCACGGCGGCATCTAAACGTCCCTGCTGCATCAAATCAACCGCTGTTTCGTTAGAAATATCTTCAATCTTTACCTCTTCCGGTTTAATCTGGTGCAACTTGAGGGCTTCCAATAAAATCAGATGATTCACTGTTCCCAGTTTCGCTCCGACTCTTTTACCGCGAAGGTTTGCCACTGACTTGATTGCAGGTTGAGCAACAATACCATCAGCCCCATGAGAAATATTTGTTACCATCACCACCGCAGGCTTGTCAGTCCCCGAATCAGATTGCACCACATCCCACAAAGAAGCGAAATTAGCATCGAGATTACCGCGCAACATGGCGCGAGTTGAATCTTGTTGATTCTCAAATCGAATGAGTTGCACGTTCAATCCGTGCTTTTTGAATAAGCCTGCTTCCTGAGCATAAAGTGCAATATCAAATCCTGCCCAAGTGACGATTCCCACGCGCAGGGGAGCTAGTTGCTGTGGTGCAAGGCTACAAGCATTCACAATCAGGCTAACCGCCAGTGTCAAAACGCAGAGGACACTGAGCGATCGCCATTTCGTTAAGGTCAACCAACACCTACGCAATAATTGTCTAGTCCCGGTCTGAGCTTTGCCAGTCATCTATGCAGCCTCAACGCTCTTGTTCGTCGATGATAGCAATAAATTTTCTGCATGTCATTCCCTGAAAAAACGCCCAAAACAAATGTAAAATATAACTATTCTCCTCGCTTATAATTCATCACCAAATCCAACCAAAATCAAGAAATCGTCGCTGATTCCCGCACATAATAATCCACGAATTCATCTGCAGGGAAATGTGGTGATAACTTCTACACAACGTCGATATTGCGATGCGAATCGATTCCGGGAGTTGAGGGGTTCGTTGCTCTGGCGGTTCCTGGGCTGCTGCAATCGACAATTCATCCATATAGGAATATTCCGTCCCAGATCGCGATCGGTAACGATATCAGGCGGATGAGAATGCTTCCCAGCCTCAACGAAAACCCCCAAACTCCATTTTTAAACGGGATTTGGGGGTTTTCTTGCTATGTTTTTTGCCTGTAAGATCCCGATCGAATCAAAACTTGCTCGGTGCGATCGCCCTTGACAAATATCGGACTCTTGGCAGAATAATCAGGCTAGAAACTAACAGAGCGATCCTCTTCGAGGGCAACGCTTACGAACCGAATTGAAGGGCGATCGCTCTACTGGTATTTTTGAAGTATTGGGTATTGCGATCGCGATCTAACGACTCGGTTCAGTGGTAGACTGCCCCGCAAGACCCGGAACACACACGCAGAAACAGGGCCTGCTTTCCGCTGCACGCTCATTGTTCGGCGACTGTTGATAACTTCTAGCTCATTTGAGCGAGGTTAATCAATTGTGCCAAAGTGGATAAGTGCTGCACTGTTGCAAAGAAGGGAGTAAAGATTGCATCTTGCGTCATTTCTAACTCTCAAGCTTGCTCATTCTGATGGTTGGTGGGTGATAAAATGCGCGATGTGCTGTGTACAAGGGTTGAAGAAACATAGAGGAGCGAAAATCCAATCAGAGGATGGAACACCTCTAGATGGAGAGGTGTTTTGAGATGAATGCTAACAAATTGCAGCCCAAGCAGCACAGGTAGAGTGGCAGCGAGATGTCGTATTTTGCGTGAGAACGGGGCGAGCGATGACCATCCCCATAATATTAATGACAATCCACCATAGCCTCGCACTAGCCAAACATGAATATTCCACCAGGAAGGGTCATTGAAGTAGGCAACTCCAACTGTTAATAACTGAGCAATCAAGCAGAGGTTAAAGACGATTGAAGTTGTATAAAAACCTATCTGTACCCAATTTGTGGGAGTACGACCGCGATCGATTTCCGAAGTTGTGTTCATGTCAAACTGCCTGTTTTGCTACTTCTAAACTAGATATCCCCTGCATAAATAAGATTGCCTTATCGACCAACTGTGCCCCCGCTTTTTCTGGCGAACCGACATCAAATGGCGGGGCGGGATTGTACTCCAGTAATAGTTGAATAATCTTGGCTACTTCCTCACCACAAAGGATGCTAGCGATCGTCAGACCAAAATCGATACCTGCTGTCACGCCTCCACCAGTAATACGATTGCGATCGATTACTATGCGCTCTGTGCCAACCTCAACGCCAAACTTTGCCAGTTGTTGGCGCATTGCCCAGTGAGTCGTCGCTCGATAGCCGAACAGCAGTCCGGTTTTCGCCAGAAATAGCGATCCACCGCAGACAGAAGTGATAAATTTGGCGGTGCTGCCTTGTTTGCGAAGAAATGCTAGTATCTCTGGATCGTCTTCTACTGCCCCTTGCTCCAAGCCGCCGCCAATACAGATAACGTCCAAGCGCGGGCAATTTTCAAAGGTGGTATCAGGCAAAACCATCATGCCGTCATCGGTTTTAATCGGATCTAGCGTTTTCCAGATCCGATGAATCTGGACACCTGGCAACGCACTAAAAACTTGCTGTGGTCCTACAATATCCAGCGATGTCATGCCAGGATAAAATACCAAACCAATGATATGCTTTTGTGAGTCAGTCATGAATTCATCTCCTTGGGGCGATTGCGATTAAATCTGTCCTTATACTAGAAGTAGCAACCGACTTCGCCTAGTCCTCGATCGGGTACTCTTTTTGACAGCATGACAATTTCCTTGCAGCTTTTATTTAAAGAAATCGACCAGGTGACGGATGAACAAGATTTGCGATCGCAAGTCGTGCCCAAAATCGGCGAGTATTTTGCAACTAAGCGATCGGGAATCTTCTTTTTCGACCAGCTTTTAGCCGATCGAAATCTTCAGAAATTACTAAAAGTCGCGTTATCTGTCGAACATAATCCTGTTGCACGTTACTTAGCGGAGCGCCATACGCCTGTGCATGAAGGATTAGTAACATCGCCCAAGGCGTGGGCAATCATTTGTCCCCGCCCCGATCATTGGCACGTGATGGCGGGGCCGATCGTCAATCGCGGTCAATTAGTGGGTGTAGTGGGTTGCACCCGCGAACAGTCAATGCCTGCCTTCGATACGCAAAATCTAGCCGATTTGAGTGCGATGTGTTTGCATTTGTCTGTTTGGGCTGCAACAGTGCGATCGCGAAGTGTTTCCGTTGGCGAAGCCTGCCCAACGGGCATAGGAAAATCGCAACACCAATCTTTCAAGAGCGATCGATTAACGCCTCGTGAATTGCAAATTGCCGAATTGGTTGCTTTGGGGCGAACTAACGCAGAAATCGGGAGGGAACTTTGGATTACTGAGAATTCAGTAAAGCAAGCTTTGAAGAGAATGTTCCGCAAGCTTGAGGTTTCGTCTCGTGCAGAAATGGTTGCACAGCTTTCCGCGACAAAATACCATTTGCCAAGCGTAAAAATGTCTCCATCCAACTTGATGCAGAACACCCACCAATAAACTTAACCCTAGAAACTCAGAGAGCGATCCTCTTCGAGGGCTTCGCTAACGCACCGAATTAAAGAGCGATCGATCTACTGGTATTTTAAAAGTATTAGTATTGCGATTGCGCTCGCTAGCTAACGGCACATTAAACAAAGTGAAAAGACTCAATAGAGTCCGTTTCAACTGAGATATTGCACCATTCTCGCTTAACAGGCTTTTCGACCTGTTCCACAAAAAGTAAGTGAATTTTCTTGTGGGGCGGGCAGGAGAGCCCGCCCGTGAAAGGCTTATTGCATCTCGTGCAAGATATCAGTTCCAACGAGTTATTGTGTTCGAGAGTGCGATCGCTAGCAACATAAACTGATTAGGCCTCAATATTTCACCGCTACATTAGATCGAGCTGACAATTTTAACCCCTAGAAGGAAACACTAGGTATGTGTTTTTTTCTTGATTGTGGAAAATACACTTGTATCACAATAGGATTACTCCTATCTGCTTGTTATGGAAATAGATCGTGTGCCATTTCTGAATCGCCTCCGGCGCACCATGTCCTCTGCGGAAGCTTGGGGGTTTAGTGTGGTTGGATATCTGATGTGGTTTACCTTAGCACCGTCGATGCAAGCAGAAATTGGCTCCGCATCGCTGTTGGTCTGGATTCCTGGTGCGATCGTCGGAATTCTGTTTAACCTTCAAGTTCAGAGTTTGGGTGAGAAATATCCAGATGTATCTGGGGGAACACCCAATTACATCACGCGATTGCTTCATCGTTACCCTGCCCTTTCCCGTTACTTGGGGATTGCCTACTACTTGGGGTGGGTTTCTTTTCCTGCCATTAATGCGATCGTCATCACAGATTTGATCCAATTCCATTTAGAACCGATGGGGCTGAATATTCCAGAAAAAGTGTTTGAGATCGGTTTCACTACGATCGCTTACTTTGTAGCATTCAGTGGCACCCGCGCCGTCGCCATTCTGCACCTCTTTTTTGTCTTTCCTTCGATCGGCTTTTTATTCCTCTTCTGCGTTCAGGGTTTGGGCTGGCTTGCCTTTTCGCCCCAAAGCCCCGGACTCTTGCCCAGCAGCATTGATGCCATCAGTGTCCAGGACTGGCTGAAATGGTACTTGTTTGGCGCTTATAGCTTCTATGGCTGCGACACAGCTTCATCCTTTGTAGCCGACAGTCTCCACCCAAAAGACACCCTCAAGGCGCTGTCTTGGGTTGCCTGGTTCATGCCTCTGGTGTTTGTGGGTGGCACTTTAGTCTTGTTGCAGTTGGCAACCGCTGCGGGTTTAGAAGGCAATTTGTACGGCAATTTCCTGGCGGCTGCCAAGCCTTTCTGGGGAGACGCTGCCCCTGTCATAGTCACATTGCTGGTTACGGCTTGCTGTTTGTTGGGATCTGCGACTAGCGTTTGCAATACGCCCCGCATCCTTTTCCAACTCGCGCAGGATGGGCTGTTGTCTCCAGTGTTTGGCGCAGCGTCCCGTCGGGGTTCCCTAGAACCCGCGCTGCTGCTAACCTTTATCTGTAGTTTAGGATTTTTAGTCTGGGGTAACACCACTCGAATTGTGGTGGTGTCAGGGGTGAGTTTTTTCATTTCTATCATGGGGTTGCACTTGGGGCTGTGGATGCAGCGCAACGATCCAGTCGTGCGTTGGGGGCGACTATCTTTAGCATTGCTGGTGGTGGAGTTCATTTCCCTGGTGGTGGGTGGTGTTAGCTGGGGATGGATGGATTTTGGCATCGGGTTGCTGTTGCCGTTTGCAGCGATCGCGATCGACGCTGCAATTCGGCGGATTCCTTGGGAACCTTTGCACTTACCGTGGTGGGATCGACTCCATGCCAAGCCGCTAAACCATCCTGAAAACGAAGATTTTGTAGTGCTTCAGATCGGAGTTTTGATTGCGCTGATTTGTAGTGCAGCGACAATCAGTTGGCTAATCAGATCCTGGCTGCGGGTAGAAGTCGGAACCAAGAATCCCTATCTGCTGATTATTGTGTTGATGACGCTGGCATTTGTGGGAGTGGCGATTGCTTGCTGGACAACTCTGCCCCAGGTTGCTGCGATCGAAGAACTAGCAATTTCCTCAACCGTGCAAGCTAAAGAACTCGAGACAACCCTAAACGAACTAAAAAAAGCCCAGATGCAAGTTATCCAAAGCGAAAAAATGTCTAGCTTGGGACAGTTGGTTGCGGGAATTGCCCATGAAATCAATAACCCGGTCAACTTCATCCACGGTAATCTCACCCACCTGGACGAATATACCCAAAATCTGCTGCGGATGATCGAACTCTATCAACAGCGCCATCCCAGCAACGATCCAGACGTGCAAGCAATGGCAGAGGAAATCGACTTGGAATTCCTCACTGAAGACATCCAAAAGATCGTGTCATCTATGAAGGTAGGCACCGAGCGAATTCGCGGTATTGTCGTCTCGTTGCGAAATTTTTCTCGCATGGATGAAGCAGACTTCAAAGATGTTGATATTCATGAGGGAATTGAAAGTACATTGCTGATTTTGCAACACCGGCTCAAAGAGAAACCAGAGTCTCCAGGCGTGGTAACGATTAAAGACTATGGCACATTGCCCAAGGTGGAATGTTTCCCCGGACAACTAAATCAGGTATTCATGAATATTTTGGTCAATGCTCTGGATGCCCTAGATTACATGAATACCAAACGCTCCTATCAGGAGCTTAAAGACACCCCGAACCAGATTACGATTCGGACTTCTGCGATCGACAATCAATGGGTGGAGGTGGCGATCGCTGACAACGGAATCGGTATGCCAGACTCAGTGAAGCAGCGCATTTTTGACCCTTTCTTCACCACCAAACCGATCGGTAAAGGTACGGGTTTGGGGATGTCGATTAGTTATCAAATCATTACTGAAAAACATCGCGGTAAAATCAAGTGTTTTTCAACACCTGGCTCAGGTACTGAGTTTGTGATTCAGCTCCCCATTCGGCAACAGACAATTTTAGCATTCCCGATCGCGGCTGAATCTTAACCGCTTCGCGTTCAGTGCAGCCCTCAAACAATCTGAGGCGGTACAATAATCGGGGTGTCAATTACCGCCAACTGCTCGATCGGAAGCCGTAAGAATCTTAGAAGCGCGATCGCCCTTGACAAATATCGCACTCTTAGCATACTGGAGT
This sequence comes from Microcoleus asticus IPMA8, assembly GCF_013179805.1. Taxonomy (GTDB): domain Bacteria; phylum Cyanobacteriota; class Cyanobacteriia; order Cyanobacteriales; family Microcoleaceae; genus Microcoleus; species Microcoleus asticus. The sequence goes on from NZ_SRRZ01000202.1 coordinate 7,632, forward strand.
TTAGACTAAAAGCGATATGAGAGAACGCAAATCAAATGGAATTAGAGATTAAAAATATTATCTTTTCAGCCTCAAAGCATCC
>NZ_SRRZ01000203.1 GCF_013179805.1 Microcoleus asticus IPMA8
TTCTTGCCGTTTTTACGGATATGGGTTGATTTACATTCTGGGCATTGCATAAATTATTCCTCCTATTCATACTCTAACTCAGCAACGCCTGCTGGAACAGGAGCGAGATAATATTTTTACCCAGTCCCTCGCCAACATCAAACCGGGTGAATCAATCGATGTCACTATTCGCTACACTGACAGTTTGAAATTTTTAGCTGGCGATTACGAATTCATTTTTCCGATGGTTGTCGGGCCGCGATATATTCCCGGTACGCCGCTGGATGAAACGGCTGCTAGCGGTAGCGCCCCAGCCCCAATGACAGTCAATTCCGATACCGATATTGTCCCCGATGCGTCGCGCCTGAATGCCCCGATTTTGCCACCGGGAATGCGATCGGGACACGATATCGGCGTGACGCTGGAAATTGAGGCGGGCGTACCGATTCGTAACGTCAATTCCCCATCCCACCAACTGGAAATAGAATATTTCGACTTCCCCCAAACTGCTTTAGCAAACGAGCAGAAAAATGGGCTAATGGTGCGCGTTAAATTGGGAAATAAAGATACAATTCCCAACAAAGATTTGATTGTTCGCTATCAAATTGCAGGTGGAGAAACTCAATCGACGGTATTAACTCATTCGGACGATCGCGGCGGGCATTTTGCAGTTTACTTGATTCCGGCGATCGAGTACAAAACCGATGAAATTGTGCCGAAAGATGTCGTTTTTTTAGTCGATACTTCCGGTTCGCAATCCGGTGCGCCTTTGCAGCAATGTCAGGCATTGTTGCGGCAATTTATTAACGGATTGAATCCAGCGGATACTTTCTCGATTTTGGATTTTTCCGACAAAGTGCGACAACTGTCAAAACAACCGCTACCGAATACATCAGAAAATCGACAACAGGCGATCGAATATATCAACAAACTGCGCGCTTCTGGCGCTACGGAAATGTTGGGCGGGATTCGGGCGGCGATCGATTTTCCCGCACCATCCGGGCGCTTGCGAACTGTGGTATTCCTCAGCGACGGTTACATCGGCAACGAAAACCAAGTTCTCGCCGAAGTGCAGCAACATCTCAAATCGGGGAATCGCCTGTACAGTTTCGGTGCGGGGAGTTCCGTCAATCGCTTTTTGCTCGATCGCATTGCGGAAATCGGGCGGGGAATCTCCCGGATTATCCGGCATGACGAACCAGTTAACGAATTTGTCGAAAAGTTTTTCCTGCAAATCAACAATCCGGTGTTGGTAAATCTGGAAATTACTTGGCAGGGAGAGGGCGAAAATCCGGTAATTTATCCGTCAGTTGCGCCGGATTTATTTGCCGAACAACCGCTGGTTCTCTTTGGAAAAAAGGGCGATCGCGAAGCTGGAATATTGCAGATAAAAGGGGTTAGTGCAGGCGGACACCACTACGTCCAAACCTACCAACTCGACTTTACCGATCCTGGAAATCCGGCAGTTGCCCAGCTTTGGGGGCGGCACCGCATCAAAGATTTGATGAATCAGATGGTGCAGTACGAAACCAAAGTGGGAGTGGCAACAGTGACAGAAACGGCGCTAACGTATCAGCTTCTGTCGCAGTACACGGCTTTTGTGGCTGTCAGCGATGATGTGCGCGTCGAACCGGGTACAGAATCCATCCCGATGAACGTTCCTGTAGAAATGCCGGAAGCGGTGGAATATCTGGGCGTATTGGGCGGCACAGGCTATGTAAAAGATAATGGCTGCACAGACTGGATGGAACAAGAACAAGAACGCGGCATCACATTTAATCGCTCACAGAAGCGGGTGTATCCATTGCTCGCACTAGCCAGCACCCCCAGCGCAAAGTCAAAGCGGCACAGGCGGAGTACATCACCTGTAGAAGTCGTTAGCGCTACGGGGTTGGATGAAGTGGCGATCGATAGTTTAAACGAACACTTGGCAACTCTGACTGTGCCGCCCGGTACAAACGGCGAATTGGTGTTAGAAATTGTCTTCACTAAAGTGCGCGCCAGTCGCATAGTTGTGGATGCTGATGCTTCGACTTTGGCGGATGTGGAGTTGCTGAAAACTATCAAAAAATGCCTCTTTAGCTGGCGCATTCCTCACTTTATTGGGGATACTGTGCGCCTGACGCTGCGGGTGCGATCGTAAAACAGTTTGAGTTAACAATCCGGGCAATACTTTTGCTCGATCGCCCACAAAAAAATGGAAGAATTTGCTCTTCCATTTTTTAATAATGAGTATTCGTCCTGACTGCAAACCACTTTTTTTATTAGACTTCTCCCATAATTATCGTGGAACAGGCCCTCGTTGCCTGTTCAAAATCTGCTTTGAGAGGAGAAGTCTATTGGTAACTTGACGGACACGATCGCATTTTCAACTAAACAGCAGCTAACTCAGGAGTCGGACGCTTGCTGTTGCGGATACCCTCGATCGCCCCTGCGTAATCATTCGCCTTAAACACAGCAGAACCAGCGACGATCGCATTTGCGCCCGCTTCCAGAACCTGCCAAGTATTGTTCCCCTTCAAACCGCCATCTACCTCAATCCAAGGATCGAGGCCCTTGTCGTCGCACATTTTGCGCAACTGGCGAATTTTCGGCAAAACAGCCGGGATAAAACTTTGACCGCCAAAGCCGGGATTCACGCTCATAATCAGCACTAAATCGCAAAGTTCCAGCACGTACTCGATCAACTCCAAAGGCGTCGAAGGATTCAGAACCACACCAGCCATTTTGCCCAATTCCCGAATTTGACCGAGGGTGCGGTGCAAATGAGGCGAAGCATTATGCTCGGCGTGAACCGAAATAATGTCAGCACCAGCCTTAGCGAAGTCCTCGACGTACTTCTCCGGCTCCACAATCATCAAGTGGACATCTATCACCTTGGTAGTAACAGGGCGAATTGCCTCAACAATCAGCGGCCCGATAGTAATATTAGGAACAAAGCGACCGTCCATCACATCTACGTGAATCCAGTCAGCCCCAGCTCGATCGACAGCCTGAATCTCTTCTCCGAGACGGCTAAAATCGGCTGATAATATGGATGGAGCAATAACGATTGATTTTTGGGATTGGGTCATGGCTAAGTCTGTTCTCCTGTCTGCTGTGCTGTATCCAGTTTATCAAAATACGGGTCTCCGGGTCGAAAAGTTGCCAACGATCGGTCGCAGGTTCGGGAGTGCCGAAAAATTTTGCCTCTGACAGACAAGTTTGGCGATCGCACCAGCCCTGCTCTGGGAATTTTGGTTTAGGATATTAATTTTCCCTCTAACAAATAACTTTCGTGCAAAATCTGACCTTCTGCAAATTTTGAGTAGCGAATGATGAAAAATACAGATCCCTTAGAAAATCCTGAACTCGATCGTGCAAGTCTGTTTGTATTAATGATCCCAGTCATCGGCTTTTTCCCCGCCCTGTGGACTCTTTACCGCCGTCAGGGCAGCCCCGAACGCAAAGCCATCAGCCGCTTGGCAATTGCCCTTGCTTTTAGTTGGCTATTAGGACATATTCTTTTAGAAGCTGGAGCGATTTCTGCGGAATCTCCGACACTTCCCATGTTATTAATGAGTAGCCTGCTGACAACCAGCTATTTCATCGTTGCTTTGGGACTGATGGTTCGCCTCTGGAAGCGTCAACCGCTATGGTTGCCCGGAATTAGCCGCGTAGCGGAGCAAGTGGTGGGCAAACATTTATCATAATTTAGGGTTCTTTTAAGCCCCTACCGTATTGATTGATTGCGTCTTCAGCTTGATACTACATATTGCCATTATCTTTTTTATTTTTGTTGTGTGTGAGGAAGCCAGTGCCAGCTCAAAAAATTCCTAATCAAGACCCTATCCAACAATCAACTGCTCAACCTGCAACCAAAAAATCTTCCCAGCCCCATCGAGGCCGTTGGCTGGGTTTTGGTTTTGGTTTGGCGGGAGTAGCCATGCTCTCAGCCACAGCCGGAGCGTTGCTAGCCGTCTCCCTTTCTACAACGCCGCTTCAGCAACAAAAGTTGAGCCCTGAAGAAGCGGCGGTGTTTTCTCAAGGCGACATGGCAAAGCTCAACATGAAGATGCCGGAGCTGACTCGCCCAGTTAATATTTTAGTTTTAGGACTTAAAGTTCTGAGTTCAGACATCGACGGCCATGCCGATAGGGAGCAGGGATACGAGGTCTGGCAAAACTCTTTCAAGGGCTTAACCGATACCATGCTGTTGGTTAGGTTTGACCCTCAAAATAAAAAGTTAAGCGTGCTTTCCATTCCGCGAGACACTCGCACCTATGTTGAAGGTAGAGGGGAGGTGAAAATAAACGAAGCTAATTACTACGGGGGCCCAGCTTCGTCAGCGAAGGCAGTCAGCGGACTCTTGGGCGGCGTGGGAATTGACCGATATGTCACAGTCAATATTCAAGGCATCAAAAGTTTGGTAGATGCACTTGGTGGCATTACTATTAATGTCCCTAAGGACATGAAGTATACCGATGAAAGCCAGCATTTATATATAAATTTAAAGGCTGGCAAGCAGAAACTCAACGGCGAACAAATCGTGCAATATTTGCTTTACCGGCACGACGATTTGGGTGATATCGGGCGGGTGCAGCGCCAGCAATTGTTGATGCGGGCTTTTGTAGAACAGGAAGTAAATGTAGGTTTGCTGTCTCGGCTACCGAAGATTTTGTCGGTGATTCAGTCTCACCTTGACACGAATTTGAGTATAGAAGAATTGGTGGCTTTGGCTGGTTTTGCTACTCAAACCGATCGCGCTGGCGTGCAGATGTTGATGGTTCCCGGCAAATTTAGCGATTCTAAGGACTACAAGGCAAGTTTTTGGTTGCCCGATCAAAGTGGCATCGAAACTCTGGTGTCAGAACATTTTGACTTCGGTCAGAATAGTTGGACAATTGAGAATGCTGATGCAACTTTTCTGAAGGTGGCGATTCAAGATAGTACCGGAGATGAATCTGCTGTTGAAGATTTTGTCAATACTCTGACTCAAGCAGGTTATCGGAATGTTCAGGTTTATAAAGCTTGGCCCGAACCGTTGGAGGTAACTACTGTAGTAGCTCAACAGGGCGATATTAAAGGTGCTCAAGCGATTCGCCAGTTTTTGGGTTTTGGAGACGTGCTGGTTGAGAGTACCGGTTCTTTGCAGTCGGATGTGACAATCAGATTGGGCAAGGATTGGTTGGAGAAAAAGGCTCAGTCCGGCGGTGCGGCTAAGTCTTTTTAAACAGGATTATAACCGCGGTATTTGTAGGGACACAGCATTGCTGTGTCCTCTTCTTTTCTGTTGGTAGATATGAAGGCGATCGCTTTTTTGCCGATTTACTAATTAATAAAGCCCTGGATGCACTAATCCTCAGAAACCCCCTTGATGCGTAGATTCTTAATTACCAAACCAAGATTTTTTTGTATAAACCGGGTTTATAAGCTAGGACTTGCGCACTCCGATTTCTGGAAGGTTTATTACCGAGATTAAAGGCTATAACACAGTTTTTTTCTGAAAAAATATGGTTTTAGCGCAATTCCTATGATACTATCTTTTTTGGTAATGATGAATCACGAGCGCAATACCGATACTTCCCTCCCCAATCTGAACTGAAACAATAATTTACGAGGGAAAGCTTAAGATATTTTATAAAGGTAGGGTTGATGAACAAGGGTTCTAAAATAGACCGACAGCGGGAACATCAGGCAAATGAACGCACGTTTCTTGCATGGTTACGAACTTCAATCGGTTTAATTGGTTTTGGGTTGGCGATCGCTCGGTTCAGTTTATTTCTGCGTCAATTTCAAGCTACAGTGACTCACCAAGAAGTTGCCTCCCCTCCCTTCTTTAACTCCGAAACTTTAGGGCTGAGTCTGGTCATTTTTGGGATTGCGGTCATTCCCTTAGCAGCATGGCGTTATAATCGAGTTTTCTGGCAAATTGAGCGAGGTGATTATCGCCCAAATCGTGTGCTAGTTTGGATTCTGACTGGAACTGTGATGATTTTAGGAACGTTAACCATTCCGTTGTTGCTCTGGCGAGATCGCGGCAATATACCTCCCACTTCAACTCCTAAAAATTCTCAATTCTAAGTTAACCCGATCGCTTATAATTGAGTGAAAATAACCGCAACCAGATCATTCAGCTTTTGTGGATATAAATTGTCTGTGGTGTTAGAGGATCTGATGGGGAGAGGATTTGAAGATTTTAGATCTGGCAATCAAAATATACAATTTAAATTCAGTACAAGTTATAAGCGGAAGCAAGTGAAATGAAGCCATCGCACCCACAACCAACCTAAAAAACTCCCCACAAAATAAGAGATAAAATCTGACCAACTAAAGTGATTTCCCAAAATCAGCCTTCCGGGTAAAGTAGCTCGCATTGCTTGTAAAAACGGAGGTGTCCACAGTTGGAGAAACTCTACTCCGCAGGTAGCTAGACACACAGCTACAGCCGCCCTAATTGGGGAAAATCGCGGCCAGATCAGAACTACCAGCAAAATCCAAAATACCTCATAAGCTATGCTTCCAAAAAAGTCGTTGAACCATTCCGGTGCAGGGCCGCGAGAAAATCTCACCGCATAACCTAAAGGGATAATCACGATTATAGTGATGAGCAGGGCAATTCGATATTTTAAAAAACGGCGATCGGGAGAAATTGGGGAATTCATTAAATTTGAGACAGGTTTTTTCGTTCACTTTAACGCTTTTGCTGTAGTATGGCTTCAACTCCCACAACAGTGACATGAGATGAATGATTACATCGATCTTTACTGCGAACGTACCATGCCTGGTTTATGGAGTGAACCACTAAATGCTGTATCTAATATTTCTTTTCTCATTGCAGCATGGGCTATTTTTCAATTGGCTCGGCGACAGCAAAAAGTACCCACGGGTATTTGGATGTTGATTACTTTAGCCACCAGTATTGGTATTGGAAGTGCGCTATTTCATACATTTGCGACACAATGGGCAAGATTACTAGATGTGATTCCTATTATGCTCTTTCAGGTTGTGTTTTTATGGCTCTATAGCCGTCAAGTAGTTAGGATGAAATATGGATATGCAGGAGGATTGCTCGTAGGATTTTTATTTGGCAGCAACTTCAGCAATAAATTTACCAATGTTCTCAACGGTTCTCTTTCTTATGCTCCTGCATTTTTAGTTTTACTAGGGCTTGGAGTATATCACTATCAACAGCAAAAGCGTGAGCCATTTGTTCTATTAGCAGCATCGGGGGTATTCCTGTTAGCCCTTTCATTCCGCACTCTCGATCGGGAAATTTGTCCTTACTTTTCAACAGGTACTCATTTTGTTTGGCATCTTTGTAATGGTATTTTGCTGTACTTATCAGCAAGAGGATTAATCCTAAACAGACCGATGATTGACTAGGGATCTATTAACTTTAAAATCCGAATTAGCCCAAGTCTTAGCCAAGCTACTTCACTGCTATAAGGTTAATCGCGATCGCCCACAGGTAAACTCAGTATAAACCCTGTTTGACCAAGTATGGCAGCATCTATAGCGATCGCAAATGATTTGTAAATCATAAATAATGTATAATGAGGATGTAAACCTAAGTAGGAGTTGAGATGTCCCGAGAGAAATCG
>NZ_SRRZ01000204.1 GCF_013179805.1 Microcoleus asticus IPMA8
CCGATTTTTTTGGGGACATCTCAATTCCTACTTAGATTAACGTCCTCATTATACATGATTTATGATTTACAAATCATTTGCGCTCGCTATAGATAACTAAAGCCTTCTCTCCTAGATAACTAAAGCCTTCTTCCTTCTTCCTTCTTCCTTCTTCCTTCTTCCTTCACTCCACAGTTGATTTTAACTCAAACGAGCTGTACATTCGAGAATTAACTTTTGATTCACCAAAGCAAAGGGTTGAATTTCCAAAGCGCGGCGAAAAGCTTGAATAGCATTTATGTATTCTCCCAAGGCAGCGTAGCACAAACCCAGACCGTGCAGCGCTCCAAAATGAACCGGGTTCAGTTTGAGGACGGTTTCGCAGTCCTGGATCGACTTTATATAATTTCCTTGGGTATAGTGAAGTACGGCGCGCCGGTTCCAAGCTTCAGCAAAATCAGGCGCTTCGGAGATCAGTTGTGTCAGCAAATCCAAAGCTTGGGGAACATCGCCTGCATCTATCGAAAGTTGCGATCGCCTGAGAATTTGCATCCCATACTCACCCTTCTGGTTAAACCAAGTGCGCCAGAGTTCTGTAGTTGCCCGATCGCGCACGCTTTCGTCGGGCTTTTTCAAGTCTTCGAGCAGCGCCTTGACAGATAATTCGTCCATAGGTGCGAGGATTGTTAAAAAGGTTTTATCAATCAATTTTATAGCGCAAGCGGCAACTTTATTTATCCCACATCCCATGAAGATTTTGATGCTTTCCTCGACTTTTCCCTATCCGCCAAGCCGCGGAGGAACTCAGGTAAGGACGTTTAATTTATTGCAATACTTGAGCCAGCGGCATGATGTAATTCTCGGCACTGTGCGATCGCCCGATGTCACCGACGCACAAATCGACGCATTGCGCCAGCAAGTTGCAGAATTGGCAGTTTTTCCCAACCCGCAAGTACCCCCCCAACCCCCACTTGTCAAAAGGGGGCTAACTCTGCACCAGGGGCTTGAGGAGGGCTTCTTTCCTCCCCCCAATAAGGGGGGGACTGAGGGGGGGTTCTCTGAAATAATAGGAAAATTCCACAGATTCAGTCGATTTTTGCAGTCGGGAACACCTCCCAACGTACTCTCAAGCTACTCGCAAGCAATGCAGAATTGGGCAGACGAATTGGTAACAGCAGGCAAATGCGATGCTGTCACCTGCGAACACAGCGTTAACGAGATTTACGTGCGTCCAGAATGGCGACAAAAAGTGCTGACAGTGGCAAACGTTCACAGTTCCGTTTGGGGAACTTGCAGGGAAATGTTAGCAACCGGCACCTCCGAAAAACCTCTGCGCGATCGACTGAATTTACCGCTACTCGCCCGCTACGAAAAACGCTACTGTTCCAAATTTTCCCGCATAGTCGCGACAACATCCACAGACAGAGAGCAACTCCTAGAATTGCTTTCGCCTCCGGTTCAGGTGCGAGGAAAACAAGATTTTTTTGTACCTCCCATTGATGTAATTCCTAACGGCGTGGATTTAACTCAATTTCCGTACCGATCGATCGATCCGGGAGGACACACCTTAATTTTTGCAGGCGCAATGAACAATTTGCCCAATATTGACGCGGCGAGGTTTCTGAGTTTGCAAATACTGCCGCCTTTGCAGCAGCGCTATCCCGATGCTACCCTCACCTTAGTAGGGGCTTCGCCAGTCCCGGAAGTGCTCGCCTTGGGGAAACTTCCGGGAATTCAAGTAGTAGGCCGGGTGCAAAGGGTGGCAGAATATTTGCATCAGGTTGCTGTTTGTGTGGTGCCGATGCGGATTGGTTTTGGAATTAAAAATAAAACTTTGGAGGCGATGGCGGCGGGAACCCCCGTGGTTGCTAGCGATCGAGGTTTGGAGGGTTTAGCCGTCGATGGCGGCCCACAACTGATAAGGGCCTTGCGGGCCAACAAAGTTCAGGAGTATGTTGAGGCGATTACGAGTTTGTTTGAAAATCAGCAGCTAAGACAGGATATCTCTGCCAGTGCGCGATCGCTGGTTGAAAGCCACTACACCTGGGATATCATAGGTCGGCAGTACGATCGGCTATTGCAATTTTAAACTCTAAATTCTAAAATCTAAATTCTAAAATGGGACGATGGAACACAAAATTAACCCCTCAAAAAATCGAGCCAAACCCCCAGAAAATAGCAAAGTTGCTCCTCCTCCGACAAGACGCCGCCGCCAAACCCGGCGCCCCAAAAATCTTAAAGAGTCCCAGATTCCAATACCTACTCCCCGATCTCGCGCCAGATATCCCTGGAAAAGACTGGTAACTAATTTGACAGCCCTCAGCGTCTTGTGTGGCTGTGCAGCTTTGATGGGAGGCGGCGCTTGGCTGAGTTATCAGCTAATTGTCGATCCCAACGGTAACAAGTTGATCTCTCAGTTTGTGCCGGAATGGTCGCGTCTGCCTACAGGTAGCAGAGATTCCATCCAAACTCTCGATCAAATCAAAGCCAGCGTCCGCAAATTGGGATTCGTAACCGGAGAACCCCTCCCGCTTCCCGTCGCTCAATCTGGCGATAACTATATTTCCGATTTGCTATTGCCGGTGATGGTAGAAAGAACTGTTAAGGCTTCTACTGTTTGCAAAAATCCTTGCCGTCAAATTGTCGAACTTCGGGTGTACAAGCGGGTGCAGTTTGCCGATCGCAGTTCCGATAAAGAGCAGTATTTTCAGCTAGCCAGTTCTATGAATGTAGAAGGCCCTGCGGAATCTTTTGTCATGGCTTCTTTAGCTGACTTTACATCTGACAATCAAGCCTCCAATCAGTCGTTACCCCTAACAGAACTGCGCCGCTTTGACGGAAAGCCCCCCGCCTCGGGCATCTGGTTTAATGTCAGCGGTAAACTAATGCGGGGCGACAAGAAAATTCCCTACGGACAAGTCGTTCGCTACAACCCCAGCCAAAATCATTTAATCTCGCTGTTGGATTGGGCGAGTGCGGCCGGACAACCGCCGAATTGGCAGCAAATTGTTAAGGGTTCAAATCCGCAGTTGGCGATCGACCAAACAGTTGGTTTAGAGCCGCAATTTACCCTTTATCAAATTGGCCCGCGCAAATTTTTGCCGAACCCAGTTCAGTTAACGGCGATTTCTTTAGAAGAGTTTGCCTTCAATGACGAGACTTACAAAAATGGGCTGCGACTGGCGAAAAGCGGGCTGTGGTCTCCAGCATTAAATGTCATGCGTGTGGCGAAGGGGAAAGCAGGCAAAAATTGGCCCGCTGTCGCGCAAGCTCAGCTAGAAACGATCGAATTTCACGCTAAAATTACTCGGGCTCAGGCGATCGCATCTTGGGCCAGTCCCGGTCAACAAGTTCTCGCAGAATTGATCGACGGCCGCTGGACCGAAGCTTTGCAAGTATTTGAAGCCGATCCGAGCAACAGTCACGAAATTGCCACAACCCTCAAAAATGACGGCGGGCGGATCTGGAACCGCATAGACGCCGCCTTGAGAGTGAATGCCGCTGACGCCGATGTCAAGGCTTGGGGTGCCCTGATTGTAGCGTCTCAAGACGGAACTCGCGAGGCGATGAATTGGCTCGACCAGCAATCAGATACTGACAGCGAAACAAGAAGTCGAATTCGGAATTTGGTCAACAAACTTGAGGAAGCAGTTTCTCAGGCTGAAAATCTAGAAGACCACAAAAGTCAAATTATGGGTTCTGCTACTTTAATTAGCAGTGTCAATCCCGCGGAGTGGCTGGAACCAGAACCGAACAACGAGTTAAAATTGGCGGGAGAACAAGTTTGGTATCAGGTGCAAGTAGCGAGTTTTTACGACGGTAGCCGTTGGGTTAATTCGCCCTTTTCAGATGTAGAAGTGCGCTCTTTTCCTGCTACTCAAGTCAAGTGGCTCTGGGGGCGGCTGGGCTTGCAGGCTGACCCCAAGATTAAGATTGAGGTAGCGATGGCTAACGGTCAACAAAGAGTTGCTGTGGGAACGGTGAAAGCAGTGCAGATTCAAGACGGAAGTCTGCGCTTGCTGGCGGCGGTTGACAAGCGATCGTGATCTGGCAGAAAGCATTCGGCAGAGAAAACAGCCCCGAACCTAATCTCGACACCAAGAAACCGGGTTTTTTTACCGTTTCTGCCGATTGCAACAGAAGTATTTTCGTAAAAAAACCCGGTTTCCTGCCACCCATGCGTCCAAAACTAGAAAGAAGGAAAATGCTTTCTTCTCCGCCTCCCGCAACTCCGAAAGAGGCGCAATCTCAAAACTCTTCCCCTCCCCGTTATCGCTCTCGGACAACAATGCAGACAAAAATTTTGTTAATTTAATTAACACAACTTGCGCAAAAACCCAGAGATGTCAAATCGCGCCCTTTTTAGAGAGTGCTGCAATCATCTGCCGTTTCACGGCTTTAGCCCAAAGCTCAAACTCCAAACTGTTGATATTGTTAATTTTCACTTCCTCAACAGGCTGAGGTTGGGCTTTTTTCTGTGCTGTAGTCTCCATTCTTTTTTCCTCGTCCAAAGATTGTTAATAGTCGAGCGCAAACGATGAGCATCATATATCTATTTTATGAACAAATTCCTGCGATTAATTACACTAAAGGCAGAGAATTCCCCCATAAAATGCAGTAAATACATTGAGATAATGCAATTTACGAATTTAATGTTAAAAAATCCTACAACCCTTGCTATATATAGGCTTTTCCTGACATTAAAATCTTACAATTTACATTGCCTGACACTATCAAAGCAATAGTTATGTTAGTAAACTTATTTTTCAATGGATGTATTGACATATACAGCAGATAATAATTTAAGTGAATTCACATAGTGCCGTAAAGCCGATCGCCCGCATCTCCGAGTCCCGGTACAATATAGCCGTGCTCGTCCAAACGCTCGTCAACAGCAGCCGTATAAATCTGCACGTCAGGGTGCTGTTCGTGAAAGTGCTTAAGTCCCTCCGGTGCCGCCAGCAAGCACAAAAATTTAATAGACTTCGGATTAACTTCTTTCAGCCTATCCACTGCCGCGACTGCTGAATTACCAGTAGCCAGCATCGGATCGACAACTAAAACATCTCGCTGTTCGATATCCTGTGGAACTTTGAAATAATATTCGATCGCCATCCGAGTTGTCGGATCGCGGTACAAACCAATATGTCCTACCCTCGCGGACGGAATCAGTTCTAAAATACTATCTAAAAGTCCCTGGCCGGCGCGCATAATCGAAATAATGACCATGTTCTTTTCCGCAGCCAGCATCGGTGCATTCATTTTGGCGATCGGCGTTTCTATTTGTTCGTATTTTAGCGGCAAATCTCGCGTCACTTCATAAGCTAGCAGCATCCCAATCTCTTTCAGCAGTTGGCGAAATTTCGCCGTGCTCGTTTGAGTTTGCCGCATTAGAGTTAACTTGTGCTGTATCAAAGGATGGTCGATGACAGTAACTTTAGCACTCATTTTTTTGAACAATTAATTTGCTTTATTCTAACTTATCAGTCATCGAACCCTTCTTGACGCAAAAAACCCCGGTTTATAGCCGCCCCTGCGTCCAAAACTACTTATATCAAACCCGTATAGAAAACACGAATACCGAGGGAATAAAATTCGCTTCTACACTTATCTTTTTTCCGCGCAGCGCGACACTAAGTATGCGACGTTTGAAAATACACAAATATGTCATTTTCTCGTTTCCTCTCCTTCGGGCCCTCTTCCTGGGAACGCATATCCGGGGCCAAAAGCCTCCCGACTGGTCTCGCTCGCTGTCTCGCGCTCCGTCCAAGCCTGTTAACACAGATCCGGAGTTTTCCACGGAAATCTTCCGGAACTTTTAGGAGCAGACATGAATCTTAGAAAGTATCAGCAGAAAACCTATTTTTTCGATTAATTCACTAATCAAAAAAACCTGAAGAGGAACTGCACATGAGGTCATAAGCTTGGCTTGACTGGCTTTTCATCTTTTCACATGAAGGCGTCCATATCCAACTTTAAAGAAGCTTATCTAAATTTAGCTTCAATTTTTTAGGGTGCTCCTAACACACAACTTAACTTATTAAGGAGAACATCCATGAAGTTTGTAAAACAATTGCTAGCTACGGCATTAATGACTGCTTCTATCAGCCCCGCCTTTGCTAATCCGGCAGTTCAAATTTTAGGTGCAAGCTACGGCGGTAGCGGTTGCCCAGATCGCTCCGCCAGCGTCAGCGTCAGCCCCGACGGTCAAGAACTCACCATCCTATTTGACAAGTTTGCAGCCCTGGGAAATGTCTCAACAGAAAGCCGGAAAAGCTGCAATCTGAGCATTCCCATCAAAGTACCCCAAGGCTACCAAATTTCTATCTACGATGCTGATTATCGCGGCTACGTTGCTCCTAAAACCACAGGCAACCTGCGAGCAGAATACTTTTTCGCTGGAGCCCGCGGCCCAGTTTTTAATCGGAATTTGAGCGGCGAAACTAACTACAATGTTCGAGATAGCTTAGCCACTGTAGCTAATGTTTGGTCTCGCTGCGGCGACAGTGTAAATATGCGAGTAAATGCTGCGATGACCGCCCGCGGTGCCGGCCTGGCCACCGTTGACTCCTTCGATTTGGCTCATCGCGGTTTAGTTTATCACGTCAAATATCGCACTTGCCGCTAAGCAGCTTGTGAGGAGTGTAGTGTGAGGAATAGTTTTCAGGTTGGAATGTTGAATTTTGAGTTTTAAGTTGGAAGAGTGGATAATTTTCCCTCTTCCTTCTTGCTTCTTCCCTCTTGCTTCTTCCCTTTTCCTTCTTCCTGGCATCGGTTACATCTGATATCTTGCACCATTCTCAGCAACAGGCAAGATGCCTGTTCCACAAGAAAATTTATATTTTGTGGAACAGGCATCTTGCCTGTTCATAAAAGGCTAATTGAGAATGGTGCAACATATGAGTTACATCCGTTACATCCGTTATAGAATCCGTTGCCGAACTTCCCTCTTGCTTCTTCCCTTTTCGGCGTTGCTGAGTTAGAGTATGAATAGGAGGAATAATTTATGCAATGCCCAGAATGTAAATCAACCCATATCCGTAAAAACGGCAAGAAG
>NZ_SRRZ01000205.1 GCF_013179805.1 Microcoleus asticus IPMA8
CGATTTCTCTCGGGACATCTCAACTCCTACTTAGGTTTACATCCTCATTATACATTATTTATGATTTACAAATCATTTGCGATCGCTATAGTCCCAACCACAGAGAGATAAAACTTCTTCATTCGTGAGAGATTTAATAATTATATCTACCTGTTCTTTGAGTTTATCTAAACTCGAATAATTTTCCCACTTGAGGTCTTTTTTTGTATGTTCCCACAATCTTTCAATCGGATTCAATTCAGGACTATAGGCAGGTAAATATATTGGCATTACATGGTCATGCCAGTCTAATAAGAGAGCTTTATGAAAGCTACCATTATCCATGATAATTAGATTGAAATAGTCTGAGTATTTTTCAGCAAATCCATTTAAAAACTCTTGAAAGCAGTTGTGATTGAGCTGAGAAAATTCTTGATAATATTGTTCACCTGTTGATGGCTCTACAACTCCATACACATAGAAGTTTCCTCGCTTCCATTGCTTTTTCCCGACGGGTTTTATCCCCTTCAATGTAATCATCCTGCCCTGCATAGTAATCAATCCAAATCTACTCTCGTCCTGACACCATATCCTTACAGGCTGTCCTGTTCCGAAATATTTAATCATTACTTTGATAATCTCCCACAGTTTTTTTTTGAAGTTTGTCTGTGCAACTTCGTTCACCTTATTGCTTTGGGGTCTTGGGACGAAAGAGGTAAGATTTTAAGTTATAATGAACTAGGTCATGTACGACTTTATAGCTCACTTTTATTCCGCATTCTTTTTCTAGCCATATCTGTAATTTGCCATAACTTGTTTCCCCCTCTGGCTCTTGCAGTTTTTTGATTAATTTTTCTCTAACTTCGGGTGGTATATGTGGAGTCTTACCGGGAGCTTTTTTTGCTGTGAGTAATGAGGTAATTCCACCTTGTTTGTAAGCTCTTAACCAACGATATATTGTTGATTCATCTCGCTTCAGCATCGTGGCTAATTCTTCTCTTGTTTTGATTTTTTTGGTGGCAATCCAGTATAATACCAGTAATTTTTCTTTACTTACGGAGGTTATAGCCCGTTCGAGTCGATGCTCTAGTTCCTCAACTGTTTCCTGGATTTCTACCTTAAATTTGTTGGCCATATTGCATCTCCTCTACTTTTAGCCTACATTTAGTGTACCTTCATAGTGAATTGGTATAAATACTCGCTCTACTTGAATGGCTGCTCCTTTTTTTAAACGAGTAATTAAGTGGATATCTGCTTCAATTAATTTGAGCCAAAAGCTAAAATGGTAAAATCCTCTATCCAGTAAGAGTAAGGTTTTAGTTGGCACTAATTGCAGGATATTTTCTTCAAGCTTAACATCAGAAGCTCTTGGGTTTTCCTGAAACCAAATATCAACAGGGAGCCGGGTCATTAAATCTATAACTGTTGCCATTTTCCCTGCCAACTGCGCTTTGGGTATATTTTCCAGGCTTTTGAGCTTGCAAAATAATGCTTCGAGCGCTGAACTATCCACTATCCAAATTCTCGAAAATTTGGTCAAGGCAAATTGAATGCTTTCTGGTAGATGCCGTTGGTTTCTCTGGTACCAAGCCGTTCTTAAACTCGGTAATAAATTTTTGAAGACTCCCTCAAATAATGTGGCGGGAAAACTTAAAAATCTCTATCGACATTGCTTGTTGAGTGACTGTTGTAGGTCGGCACCACAAAAAACCTTCTCTTGCCAACATTCTTGTGAGTTCTGTCACTCCAGCCACCTCTGGCCACAATAGGGCTAATACTGCTGCTACCATCAACGGTAGATTAAGAATTCTCCCTCGTAAACCCAGTTGACGGTAGTAATTTTCTTGTGAGGTGATGGCTGGTGTTAATAATGCCGATAGTTGCGAGGCAATCGCTTCATCTTCCACCATCGGTTTTGTGGTTTTTTTAGCGTGGTCACGGTTGGTTTTTTGATTCTTGGCCATATTTGCTGACCTACACAATCGCCCAATTATTTGTCAATTATATCGTTCGATCGTACCAATGCTCGCAATCGATCGTGCGCTCCCCGACGCTGCCGTGCGCTGGCGGTCCAACTATTATCTTGCGCCCGCCATTATTATGTCGCGCCCACCATTATTATCAATCGTCCGCCATTATTATCGATCGTCCGTCACTGTTATCGATCGTCCGCCAATCGAGACCACAACTTATTAATAATGATAATCGCTGTTGGTGGGAAAGTCCGCCGTAAGAGAACTCTCCCACCCTTACCCCTTATTTGATTATCATTATTATTTAATAATATTTATGCACAAAGGGGTATTGACAAAATCTACTGCCTTCTAAGTTGTTACCAATGATTTGGTATAAATTGTACTTGACAAAAAGGGCAAAATATAAAAAAGCATCCTGTCAATAGCGGTTCTTTGAACCCATTTGAGAGCTTTTGACGATCGACAGATAACGGACAATCGACAGACCACGGGCGATCGACTCGCAGCCTCAAAGATGTCAAATGGGTTCTATAATACTGCTTCATCTGTGTCACGAATGGTGAGGAAAAATGGCGTTGCTGAATAGCGGTATGAATTATTGAGGAACCGGGACATCCCAGAATTTCAGATAATGCAGTAACAATCTAATTGGGTGTCTCAGTAGTTCTTCTGATTTGGAATAGCATAGTGTCTTGCGATGCAGTCGAGCTCGCGCAGTGTCTAAGCCTTGTGTTTTCCCCCTCAACCCGTGTCATGTATGTCTTGCTGACAATCTGGTCGCCGTCTGGAATAAAGCCGGGATAAACCGACCATCCATCAGTGACATAGAAATAGCACTGCCATGCCTGCACAATTGCCCACAACGGTCGAAACGTTTCTGCACGCTCGGTCACCTAAGACCCAGCCTAAGAGCCCTTGCTTGAAGTGGTCAACCGCCGTCCACAGCCAGATGCAAGTTTTTTTTGAACCGACAAACGTTTCTAATTCATCTAGCTCACCTACGAGGGGAACAGTCTCTGGTTCGTAAGCATCAGGCAGTAGTTGTCCCACGCGCTTGACCCAAGTAATGAGCGTCGTGTGATGCACACGCAATTACCTCGTTCGATACCCCGAAAGCCCATGCCGTTAACATACATTTTCAGGCATTCTCGTTTGACTTCATCTGAGTAACCTTTCGCTGGTTCGTACCCCTCGATGAACTGGCGACCACAAGCAACACAAATGTGATGAGTGTTTACCTTGTTTGTTTCCCATTTTTACGGATATGGGTGCAACCGCATTCTGGGCATTGCATCCCACATTCTGCAGATATTCACGCAGATTTAATTTCAAAAAAATTCAGAATTGCCAATACCTCAAATGATTGCTATGCAATCATTTGAGGTATTTTTAAGGTATAATAATTTGTGCCAGTATAGCAACCTTCAAAACTATGAAAAAGCCCTCTGAAGCTATAAATATCGTAAATTTAGACCATTTGGGAATAGTAGCGGGGCTCATAGATGAAATGGAATTGGTAGAAGAAGTCAACAAAAAAGTGGGAATAAAAGTTAAAGAAACCCTCAGTCCAGGACAAGTAATGAAAGCAATGATTTTGAACGGATTGGGATTTTTGAGCGCCCCAATCTACCTATTTGAAACATTTTTTGTGGAAAAAGCAACAGAACATCTAATTGGAGAAGGAGTGACACCCGAACAATTAAATGATGACAGAATCGGGAGAGCTTTAGACAAATATCATCAAGCTGGAACCACAAAATTATTCACGGCAATTGCCCTGAAAGCAGCGATGAAATTTCAAGTATCAATGAAAAGCGTTCACCTAGATAGCAGTTCAATATCAGTAGAAGGAGCATACAAAAACTGTCAGGGAAAAAGCCAGGAAGTTGAGGCAGAATCTGAAGATACAGAATCTTCCATAAAAACCATAAAAATCGTTCATGGCTATGCAAGAGATCGAAGACCGGACCTCAAACAATTTATCATTGATACGATCGTAAGTGGAGATGGAGACGTACCATTATATCTCAAAATAGATGACGGAAATGCCGATGATAAAAGTGTCTTTGTAGAGAGATTAAAAGAATTTAAAAACCAGTGGACATTTGACGGAATCTGTGTAGCAGACAGTGCCTTGTACACAGTAGAAAATTTGTCAGCAATGGCAGGAATGAAATGGATAACAAGAGTACCATTAAGCATCAAATCAGCTCAAAATAAAATCTGCAACATTGAAGATAGTGACTGGGAAGACTCTCAAATAAAAGGCTATAAAATAGCAGCCCAAACGAGTGAGTATGCTGGCATCAAGCAAAGATGGCTAGTAATATAAAGTGAAATCAGAAAGCAAGCAGATCTCAAAAAAATAGTAAAGCAAGTAGAGAAACAGTTAGAATCAGCCAAAGCCAAACTGCGTAAGCTATCCAGGCAAAAATTTGCTTGTATTTCCGATGCGGAAGCTGCCATAAAAAAGTTGTCAGAATCATGGAAATATCACCAGATAACAGAAATTAAATCCCAAGAAAAAACAGTTAAAGCAACAAAAAGCAATCTGAAACAACTCGCTCGGACACAGACAAAAGTTTATCAAATTACGGGTGAAATAGAACCCCGAAATTCAGCGATTGAAGCGGAAAAAGTCAAAGCCGGGAGATTCATATTAGCCACAAATATCTTAGATGCTGAAGCAGTAACCAATCCACAGGTATTATCGGAATATAAAGCGCAGCAAAGTAATGAGAGAGGATTTAGATTTATCAAAGATCCGTTATTTTTTACTTCCAGCGTATTCGTGAAAAAGCCGGAGCGAGTTGAAGCAATCGGAATGATAATGGGACTGTGTTTGTTAGTATATAACCTGGCGCAAAGGAAATTGAGACAACAATTATCAGCTACCAACGAACGAGTGAAAAATCAGGTAAAGAAATTGACCGATAAGCCGACAATGCGCTGGATATTTCAGATGTTTCAGGCGGTACATTTAGTGACGATAAATGGAGCGAAGCAGGTCAGTAATTTAACCTGCTTAGCGTCAAGATATCTTGCGGCATTTAGGAGAGTATTGCTGTCAATACTATTTAATATTTTCAAGCGAATAACGATTGAGTTCGAGGTGTAGATATTTGTGAATAATTTTCATTAATTAGTCAAGACAATTTGCTCTTGGCATAAGTTTTCTTGCTTCAAAATATGAGTGGTCAGGATAAAATAGCAACATGAATATATGAGAAAAAGTCAATTATTTCAACTAACTTAGTTTAGGTAAATTTGACAAGCTTCTGTAATGCTAAAACTGCATAATTTCATCCCAAAAGCGTTTCGCTTCCAAGTTTTCACAACTGATAAAAAAATCCGACCCACATCTGCGGAATGTGGGTTGCATCCTCAATTGACCTCAATTCATACTTCCATTATGCAACGCCCAATAATTTATTTACATCACTTCTGGGTGTTATGAGGTACAATAAGAATAGATAAAAAAAATACACCAATGAAAGCATATTCAGTTGATTTGCTTTCCAAAAATAGTAGCAGCCCATCAAGATCAGAAGCTGTCGATCAGAAAAACAGCAGCGATATTTTCCGTCAGTAAAAGCTGAGTTCAGAAACTGGTCAAGCAACAAAAAATAGAGGGGAATTTACAGCCGAAACGAGAGTGGGAAACCGAGATACAGTCATTTGAATAATTCCACAGCAGAGTTGAGAGAAATAGTGGCAGCACATCCCGATGCAACCTTACTAGAATTGTGTGAGTTATTTGCCCAGAATCCGGGAAATTGGGTGGGTAGAACAGCAATGTGTAACGCCTTACAAAAGTTGGGATTAAATCGTAAAAAAAAACAGTGAGAAGTAGCCAAGCAGGCACTGAAAAAGTCATGAAATTAAGGTTATAGTATTGAGAAAAAGTCAAGCATATCGAACCTAAAAATGAGCGTATTTTTAGATGAGACTGGAGTATTACGCTTGTTTAACCAGAACTCATGCTTCCAACGAGGAACGAGAGCCTATGCAGTCAAACCCTTTTATCGAGGCAAGAAAGTCACAGTAATTGGTGCAATTAGTTTTCAGCGAGTAGTGGCATTAATGACCATAGACAACTCGATGGCGGGGCCAAGCATTTGAGGTGTTTATCGCTCAATGTTTAGTGCCACAATTGTGGTCGGGAGCAGTAGTAGTGAGGGATAACTTACCAGCGCATAAAGTAGATTCAATTAAGCCCGTAGATTGAAGCGGTGGGTGCTTTTATCTTGTGTTTGTCCCCATACTCTCCTGATTTTAATCCAATTGAATTATGGTGTCGCAACTCAAATCTTTTATTGCGACAGTTTTCACCAACCACCACTAAAATGGTTGACACCATAATTGCTGTGGCTCTTGACTTAATTAATCCGAAACATCTTAAAAACTGGTTTACTAATTGCTGCTACTGTACCTCATAACATCCGGAAGTGCTGTAGTATAATCTTTTGAGCACTACCATCAATTAGACGCTGGCGGAACTCGCACAACACTGAGAAGTCAAAGCCTGGATCACTTAATTCTAAAGGCTCTCCTGAGTTTATAGTGTAAAATGTACCTAATAATACATTTACCGTTATGAGCTTCCATCTAGACTATCTATTAGCCTGGCCTGGAGTCAGGGTTGAAACTGGGAGCATCCCGGTTTTGTAAATATCCGAATAAGCGTAAAATAGTTAAAATCAATAAAAGCGTCAAAAAAAGTCGAAAACAAGAGCCATGACCCCTGAAGAACTAGAGCGGTTGCAATCCTGTACGGCAGAAATTGCTAAAATTTTGTATAACAATACACCCCCAAGTGAACTGACCAGTCTGGAAAATATTGAAAAGCATCTCAGGCAACAATGGCTGTAAAAAGTGGGCCCACAAATCGGTTTTTTTTTATCAAACAAGCAACGGGAACAGAACAAGGACGACCGGCTCTCCGGAACTTACGGTGATATTTTTATCTAATTAGAGAAGCAAGCTAATACGCGTTCTCGAAAATTATCAAAGTTTGAAAAGCCAT
>NZ_SRRZ01000206.1 GCF_013179805.1 Microcoleus asticus IPMA8
CTCATCCGATAGTTGTTTTAGGTCAGGGAGTTTTTTCATTCCTTTATCTAATGTCTATCTCGTTCTCTTGTCAAGGGGGTTGAGCAATTACGAATCCCCTTACTGCGTTTTTCGGTTTTAGTCATCGTTTGGGTGAGGTTGACTGTTGCTTGAGCAGTTAACTCTGCTCCAAATCCAAACACACCGAATTCCCCTTGAGCGCCTAAACCTGCCACCATGTTAAAGGCCCCGCCAATAGAATGTTCAGCAGTGTTGGCAAAACTTTGTGCCTCGGCTCGCAAACCGCCATCGGCATCCCAAACGTAGGTGTTGACAATGTTACGCTTTCCGGCACGAATTTGGATGTCTTCCATTTTCTTTTGCCAGCCGGCAAAACTCGCGGAGGCTTGGCTTCTTTTCTCTTCGTCTTTGATTTTTTGCTCTATTTCTGCTTGTTTCTGTTTCACTGCTGTTGACTGTTGATCGAAGGCTGCACCAGTTTCTTCCTCCAATTGTGCCTGTTGTGCTGCGGCTTGAGCTTGCTGTTCTTCTGGGGTAAGATTCTCCTCTGGCTTGTTATCTGGTCGATTAAGAGAGGTTTCCCCTGGAGCATTCCCTTTATAGGTTTGCGAATTTAATGAAGTTTCATCCACTAAAAGGGTATTAAACTGACAGAAATAGGCTTCTCGATTTTTGTCTTGTTGATCGATTTGTTGTTTGAGGTCATAAGCCTCTTGCAGACGATAGTAACTGGCCGGGTAAAGGGAGCCAAATTGCGATCGCATTTCTGGGACGTGCTTAAAGAAATGTTGGCTGGTGGCACTGCTTCCTGTCAAGCCGTCTAAGCTACCACTCATGGTATAGGCAGGATTGATCAAAAAGGTGATTGTATTAATATCAGGAGGCATATTCTCAACGGGGAGAACCTGATAACCGATCATTTTGCCACTGCGTTTCAGTCGGGTGATAAAGACATCTGATAAAGCCGAAACTACTAAGGCGTAACCGACATTTTTGGGGATGAATCTTTTGCCTAAGTGGGGGAAATTAGCATCTTGTTCTTGAGTACCGCACAATTTGATTGTGTCAGTCATACTTAGGGATGAGCTTGAGGTGATGCTGCTCTCATTTTGGAATTGGTAGCTCGTTTCTAGGTCGCCTTTGAAACCACTTTTGATCTCAGAAATTTTTGTGGTAAATCCAAACCCCGCGTCTGCTTCAGCGTTGGCTCCAATGAAGGTATCTATAGTTGATCCTAAACCGGAATCTTGGATTCGCTTCCAACTAAACTCTACGTCTTCCGACAGGGCTAATTCTACGGATGTCGCGGCGTGGTAGCCTTCGTCTATGGTCAGGTTTTCGCTGGGAATCGGGGGAGCACCTTCAATATAGCCTAGAAGTGTTGGGGCAAATTGACCGTTACCGATCCATTTGAGTTCTAATTCTTCGATGCGTTTGTCGGGTAAGAGTTCAACACCTTGGGCGGTGGGAGCGGCAAAAAACCGCCGCATGATGGCTGACCTGTCTTTACTGATGGTGCTATATTCGCAACTGACTAAGGCATTGTTGCTTACTAGGGCAACGCTGGCAACGCTGGGAACACGGGTAAGGGGGAAGTTTTCGTCTTTGACGAGCTTTGCTTGTTGTTGTACCGTACCATGAGTGCCATTAGGAGTCAGGTCTAGGACTTGGCGCTTTGAGCCTTCTGATTCGATGCTATCTAAAGGCAAATAAACGGCTAACCCTTCTTCTTTCCCAGTCAGGCGTTGGTTCATGTCTGCTTTAATTTCTGCTTCGCTACGAACTCTAAGCCAGAAGCAGAATTCAGCAACGCATCCGTCAAAAGAACCCGAATTCCCATTTCCGATAAATATGCTAAAAAAATTATTTGTAGTATTTCCAGATTGTACAATTCCATCTCCAAATTGTTCTCCATTGAGGTAAAGTTGGCAGCTACTGCCATCATAGGTGACACAAATATGCATCCAGGTTCTAAAAGCCACCGTTGGCACTAATAAAGTCTGCCTTAATCCTCCGAGCTCGCTGATCTCTAATTGCAATCCAATTGTGTTGTTTGGCTGGGAGAATATTATAATTTGGGTGTATACTCTATTATTACGAGAAAAATACAAAACTGACTCACCTGCGTATATGGGAGTTTTTAGAATTTTTGCCCAAAACGATATGGTAAATGCAGAGGAGTCGATGTTTTTTTCGATTTTTACCGCACCGCTATCACTAAAATGCATGACTCGATCGACTTCAACTTCTGCTTCTGCTTCAACTAACTTGCCAATTGGTGCAGCACATCCCCACCAGCTTGCGCCTGTAATTTCGCCATTATTGCCGTCACCTGTTTTGTTGTCGACTGTAATGTCTGTGGCTTCCGTAAGGGGATAATAAGCGAGTAAACCAGGTTCATTACCTGTTAGTAGGGTTTTGCTATTGACGGCAACTTCTTCTGCACTTAAAGCGATGCCCCAGATCCGAAGTTCGGCGATTTTACCAAACTGTTCTTTCCCGCTTTGAATATTGCCAATATACTTGACATTGCTGGTGACTTTCAGAATTGCTCTCTTGATATCTTCAAGCTCTCTCTTTTTATTAGCATCGTTGGGGGTTTCATTCAGCTTCTCTTCCGCCTCTGCTATGGCTGTGGCTTTAGTATCGCCAACTTTCTCGCCGTCAATGTAGAACAGGGTTGTATCTCCTTGGGCAACGGCAGTAAGATGATGCCAGCCCGGAGACAAACTTGTCAGATCGTAGCCACTACTTTTAAAATGCCCACCCTCGATCGCAATCCCTAATAAGTCGCTATTGTCTCCTTTTTTGACGATGATAGGTACAGGGTTATTAGTCTCTTTGCCTCTGACCAGACTATTATAAGTGCTTGTTGGTTTTGGCACTGGGAGTGGATAGGCAAACCAAGCTTCGATTGTCCATTCTTCATCTAAATAAACAGCGCGTTCTAGGGTGACTAGACTGGAATTGTTATTAAAGTTGAGGCAAGTTCGTACCGAATCAGGAATCCATTGTTCAAAAGTAGTATTTTTACTACTATCAGCAGCGGCATCAAAGTTAGTCAACCGCATCCGTCCTCGATCGTCAAAATAGCTTAGTTGGACGTTACCTTCACAGGTTTCGATCGCACTGAGACGACTGGCAGGACGCACAAACCCTAGTAAAGCACCTTGCGTTACTAGCCCTCTGCTATCTGAGTTTAGAGATCTCATTGTTTGAGGGGTTTGTTGGATGTTTTTAACACCTTCAATTACTGTGTTATTTGAGGTGTTCAACGCAGTTTGAATGAGGTTAAGTTCCGTTTCAACAACTCCTAAACGTTTTTTTAGATCTGCCAATCTAGCGTTTCTGCTGCTTGCACTGCCATTTATATCAGCTAATTCACCCAGAAGTGTAGTCAATGTAGCTTGCGCTGATGATAAGTTGCTTTGGAACTCAGTTAATTTGGTTTGAACGAAAGCTCGGTCTGTATTCCCAGCAAGGGTTTCTACCTTGATACTTGAAGTAAGATCATTGAAATTTTGCGACTCATTAGAACTGTACAAGTTGTTAATGTCCGCAGTTAGAACTTTGGTTCGACCACTGTCATTAATTCCATGTTCATAGAGGGTAACTTTTAGTCCAGGTGGCACTCTTACTGAACTGACTCTATCGTTCCAATTCCAATTCCCCGAAATATTTCCTATCACGTGTGTCCCTACACTGCGTGTCAAGCTTGTTCCCTGAAAGTCCGGATGTTCATAGAGGGTGACTTGTAGTTCAACTCGTTCCAATTCAGTTTTCCAGTAGTCTCGAAGAGAAGTATATGAATTGACAATAACTTGTTGGGTAGCAACTTCTCGCTCTTTGAGTTCTCGAGCTTGTTCTTGAGTGAAAACTTCTAAGAACTTAATTTGGGCATCCAAATTTCGTTTTTCTTTGAACATAACTGCTTCTTCAACTTCTTGGATTTCCAGTGTCTTCACGCTTTCTTGTAACTGAATTTGGCTATCAGCTAAGGTGGTCAAGTTAGCTATAGTGTCGGTATATTTTACCTCAGTAATACTATCAGAAGTTAACTGAATTTTATGCTTGCGAATTTCTAAGGTAGCCCAATTACCGTTAATTTCGCTAATGCCAAAAGAACGCACCATCGATACCCCATCTGGCACCGTAAAACTTGAACTCGCTTTATACCAGTTATTGTCTAAACTGGTAAATTCCGTTGCCTTTGCTGTTATCGTTATCCAATTTTGAGAACGCTGACTTTTCTTGCCTTTGTAGGTGAGAGAAAAAATGTTAGAACTCCCAGTCGTAGGATGAAAATTGTTGTCGGTTTTGAACTCAAATTCTTCGGTATAAGTGGCGCGTTCAGATACGGCAAACAAGTCTTCATTTTCGTATTTAGTAGCCTTAATTACCGCTGTTTGTGTTCCTTCTAAATTACGCTTGAGGGTGACAGAACTAACATAAGCACCACCTTGGACAATACCATCATTGCCATTAACAGAAAAATCGATAACTTTCCGTTCTTTGCCTTCAACAATAGCATCCAGTCGCCAATAACCTAATAAACCGAGTTCTTTACCTGTTAGTTGCAGGTACATACTATTTTTGATCTCTTCAGGAGTGCGAACTTTGTTCCAAATGCGAACATCGGCAATGCAGCCTTGAAAATAACTTCCTCCCAAGGATGAACCTATTTTTAATTTATCTTCGTTTCCTACAAATCGAGATTTGTTACTACCAGTTCTATCGTGACTCCCATTGATGAAGATTTTTTGTGTTTTTTCTTCTTCGCTATAACAAAACGCAACATGATACCAAGTATTGGCTGTAAGATTTGTTGTGCTAGGGGTATCGTTGCCATAAAATCCGAAATGTAGCTTATTGGTATATAGCGTTAAGTGTAGTCCCTGATTATTACTAGCTGTATCTGTACCTAATACAGTCTTGTATCCTGTTACTACACTAGGTTTAATCCAAGCTTCAACGGTAAAATCAGAACTTAAAACTTTGCCAGTTAATGGTAATTCAATATAATCACCATCCCCATCCAAGATGACTCCGCGCCGTTTTTGAGTTTGAATATTCGCACTGATGGCTGTTCCTGCTTGCCACCTCACCCCGTCTAAGCTAAAAGTATTGTCACCAACTTTTGTTACTGTGTAAGTGCCGTTATAGTCTTTGCTATCAACGACCTGCACCGAATCTCCATTGTTTAATCCATGATTAAGAGCCGTTACTTTTAATTTACCTTGGCTAGTAATTTCGTAGGCTGTGACAATACCATTAAAAATCAGCCCGGTTTCTTCTTCGGGAATCACTTCCCAATTTCCCCCGTGGGAACTTTCATGGGAAATTTCAAAGGTATTGTCGTCAATTTTGGTAACTTGGGAATATAAGCGGTTGTAGTCTTGATTTCCCGTAATTTTAACTTCGGTAATTTCTGTCTCATCTAACCCAGTAGCTGTAGCTGAAGTGAGGATAACCTTGTCATCTTCTCCTCTGGCAATACCAGTAATTGTCCCTTGGGGTGGCGGGTTAGTGGTGCCAATAGTTTTGATCTGGTCTAAGGTGTTGAGAGGCAATAATATTTGACGAGTATTACTGCGTCGAATTGTGGTATTATCTGGGTCGTCTTCGATCTCGGATAAAGTGCCATCAGCCGCCACTGCAAAGCTAATCGCTGCCACATTCCCGGCACCAGTACCAACGACTAACATGACGCGCACTGAATCCCTCAGCAGTTGCATTCCCTCATCGGTTAGTCTTTCCCGTTGTAAGTCGTATTTAGTCGCAGTTAACCCTTTAGCAACAGTAAGAGTTCCCAAATTTAAGGTTCGCTTGATAATACCTGCAATACTACGAGGTTCGGGATCGAGGATGGTATAGTCTCTGACATCAAATAATCCCTCCTCAGAAGCTCGAAGGGTAGTTAGTTCAACTTTTTTGCTTGTGCTATTGTAGGCAAAAATATGCCAGCGATATTTATCTTGCTCATTAGTAGGCAACAAGACGACAGAAAACCAACCATTAGCAAGATTATTGAGTAGACTCAGTTCAGTAGTCGGTTCATAAAAGTTATTGCCATTGATATCTGTATAATCTAAGGAATCAATGTTGGTCAGCCCATGTGCGCTTTTTTTCTGAGTTTTACTAGGTTTATGCTTCTGCTTACTGCGTTTGAAGCGGACTTCTAGCTTACGAGTTAAAGTATTAGTTAAACCGTCGAGAACAAACCGATCCACCAACAAGATGTTAGTCTTAGACTGACGGAAAATATAGAGATGTCCTAACCCCGAAACCAACTGTACGGGAGCGGAGGCTGACTGCTCATGGGTTTTGTAGAGCGATTTTAACAAATAAACATTTGCATTACCATTTTTATAGGTGAATTCTTCTGCTTCTTTGTCAAGGACTGATCGATCGTCAGCTTCATTGGGTAATTTTAGCTCTTGCCACTTTTCCCACCCAGTTCTTTGATCTTCGGGTGTATTAAGGTAGCTGTCTTCAAAGCCATCTTGCTTGACAGTGTACCAAATCTTCCCATCGGTATCAGTCGCTACTACAACGACTTTCCCTTCATGAGCAATGCTGTTGATGTGTTGGACTTTTTCTTTGGCTAGTAACATTTTTTGTTTTTCCCGACTATACAGGATAGATTTTGCCAGCATAGCATGGGCACAGCGAGGAAAAAACAAAATGATGCTCAGCAAGGTTGGGCCTGGAGAATTTGCTGATTAGACATCTCCGAAAACAATCAAAGCCTCTGTGTAGTTAAGCTCCTTGACGTAAATGTAATCATCCTAAATTAGCTAGTGTGCACGATA
>NZ_SRRZ01000207.1 GCF_013179805.1 Microcoleus asticus IPMA8
CATCTTTCACCGATCGCGTCATTGGTTTTCTCACCGGATGGTCTTGGATTTTACATTCTTTATCTCTATCACATCTTTAAAAAAATGGTATTAGGCTCGATCGCGAAGTTGTTGAGCAGGCCTTGGTCGTCAATAATTAGGTTGCGTGAAGTCATTTGTTTTTTGTTTGTTGCTTTATGTAAATAAATGTAACGGAGTGTTAAATTATATAATAGTGATTTGACGCATAAAAGTATGTGATGAGCATCACATACTTTGGCCTTAGTATCAGAACCAGTCATCCCCAATTTTTAAATCTACAACCTAAAATCTAAAATCTAAAATGGTATAACCTTTGCTTCGCAGGCTTCCTGCCCGATCGCAAAATTAAATTTAAATATAGAAGATGCGATTGGTTGATAACGATTATCATTATATGTATGAGTCAACCTACCATCACCGCCGTAGCGGGCCCGCCCGGAAGCGGCAAAACAACCTGGATTCGACAGCAGCTAGCAGCCGAAACCTCGCCAGCGCTGTATTTGTCCCCGGGAAGCGGCAATGTGCCGATCGACCAAACGTGCATCGCCGCCGAATTCCCCCAAATCAAAACCCTGACAGACGGCGAAGAATCCCAGCTCGCGAAACACCTGGAAAACGGCGTTTCAGCCTACATCGAACTGGGATTTTACCTGCAACTGACAACAGTAGAAAACCTACTTCAAAGTTTCCCCAGCCGCCGATTTGCTGTAGTCCCGCCAGAAATGAAAGACACCGAATGGCATCAATGGGCGGATGTAATTGTAGAAGGAATAGCCGTTAGCGGCGAACCAGAAAAACTATCAATTTGGCGCAGCCCCGCTAGCGGACAAGTCCTCGATCCAGCCAGCCTCGATCTGTTCTGGTACCAAGAAATGACCCAAGGAGCCTACGGAAAAGTTCACAGAGCAAAAGGCATTTTTGACATAGCCGACGGGCGATCTTTTTACTTCGATTTCGCTGCCGAATTCAAAGAAACCGCCCACGAAGAATTGCCACTTCCCCGCTGGCTCGAAGGCCGGCCCCAAAGATTTAGTGGCATAGAAATTGTCGGCGAAAATCTCGATGAAACAGCATTAGGACAAACTCTAGAAGATTGCTGTCTGTCCGAAACAATTCTGTTGAATTACCAAGAGCAAGTCAAACAAGCACTATTATTAGGAGAAGAAGAAACCGAATGAAAATAGCAGTTATGTCCTGCATTCACGGCAACTATGAAGCCTTAAATGCAGTTTTGTCAGACATTGACGAACAACAAGCAGAAAAAATCTTTTGCCTTGGAGATTTAGTCGGTTACGGCCCGCATCCCCACGCCGTAGTAGAAATGATTCGCTCCCTCGACATTCCCACTTGCGTCGGCTGCTGGGACGAAGATATTGTCGAAGGTTTGAACTCATGCGAATGCAGCTATCCCTCAGTTTTAGCAGAAAAAAGAGGCAAATTAGCTCACGAATGGACGAACAGTCAAATATTCCCAGAAACGCGGGAATATTTAGCCACTTTGCCGCACAGTTTGCGGGAAGACAATATGTGTTTCGTTCACGGTAGCCCTCACAGCAATCATGAATATTTACTGCCGACAATGGATGCTTTTTCTGCGTTAGAGCGGGTATTTTCTGCCGATGCTGACGTGCTTTTTTGCGGTCACACTCATGTACCCTACGTTCGCACTTTAGATGCTGGAAATATGCAGGTTCGAGTCAGCAGGCCGAGCATTGAAGGAGATAAAGATTTAAGTTTTACTGTTCCTTTAAAGCGGATTGTGAATGTCGGTTCCGTGGGAGAACCGCGCCACGGCAGGCCGAATGCTACCTACGTGATTTACGATGTTGATGCTCAACAGGTGATATTGCGAGAAGTGGAATATGACTATCAGGCTACTTGCGCTGCAATTATTGAAAAAGGTTTACCTCCGATTTTTGCTTGGCGTTTGGCTAGGGGTTTGGAATATGCAGAAAGAGCCGACAATCCTACTCATGTTTGTGAGAGGTAGATAAACAGTTGACAGTTAACAGTTAACTGTTGACTGTTCAATAAAGAGGTAGATTGTGATTTACCGTTGGGTGGGGGCGAGTTTATGAGATTGTTAGTTTTTGGCGATTATGGTTGGTAAAACCCGCCCCTACAATTTTTTGAGATTGGTGTAAGATATCCGTTCAAAACAAATTCCGAAAAAACCATCCAAACTAACCACACAAAAACCTTTAGCATCACCAACAATTAAAAGCAATGAAAACTTGGGCAATATTAACTGGAATCGAAGGGAATCTGGCTGCTTATGAAGCTGTACTAGCTGACATCAAGCGCCTGAGAATCCGTGTTGACGAATTGTATATCTTAGGCGATTTAGTCGGCCCCCATCCCGATTGCGAAAAATTAGTTCAGCGAGTCCGAGCGCCCAAACGAGGAGAAATCGAACCTCAAATTTGTATCGGGTGGTGGGAAGAACAGTGTTTTAACTTACACGGAATAGGTTCTAGCCCAGATGCGGCAGAATTGCAAGAAAAATACGGCGCAGATACGATTAAGTTGCTCTGGGATTCTGTTAGTCGGAAAACTGTAGAGTGGTTGCGCTCTTTGAATTTTGGTTTTCATGAATTGGATTGTTTGTTGATTCACGGGAGTACGGTTAGCGCGTCTGATGAGCTTACCCCGGAGACTCCGCCGCCTGTGATGCTCGATCGCGTTATCCGCGCTGATGCCAATACTTTGTTTTGCGGGCGATCGGGCTTAGCATTTGAGTATCAATTACAGCCAAGTATTATCAATAACTGGGTGCAAACTCTGGACTCTCAGGAGCCACCTGGAACCGTTTCTGCAAAAGCGCGAAGGGCGATCGGAGTCGGAAATGTGGGTCGGCTCAGCGGACAAGCAAATTATACTCTCTACGACCCAGACACGGATACTGTCAAGTTCCGAAACGTCTCTTACACCACCCGCAAAGGGTTTCAAGCTTAGCAGTCGGGCATTGCAATTACTTCCAGCTAGTTGATATAAATTATCAATTAGCGTAAGCTGTACGTTCTATCCAAAGTAGCGGTGACGCTAAACCTAAATCCTATGACTCTTTTAACCTACACTCCTGCCTTGTACCCTAATCTCAGACAGCAGACTTTCACCTGCCGTCAGTTGGTACCCATGCCCTTTAACGGCTTACTGCGAATTGAGCGGGGAGCCGTCCGAACCATGACTTGGAGCGAACAGGGAACACCAATAACCCTCGGATATTGGGGAGTTGGAGACGTACTCGGTCACTCGTTGTCAGGCGTTCAACCTTATCAAATTGAGAGCAAAACTCATGTAGAAGTTAGTTACATTCCTCAAAATTTGTGCTATCAATCCTTAGATGAAATTTTCAGACACCTTCAGGAAACTCAAGAATTTTTCTGCATTGTTCGCAGCGAATGTCTGCGCGATCGACTGTTGCAACTATTAGCTTGGTTGGCAAAAAAATTTGGTCGGGAAGTAGCACAAGGAGTTTTGATCGATCTGAGATTGACTCACCAAGAGATTTCTGAGGCGATGGGAATTACTGTGACGCGCCTGATGTGTCGGCTGGAGGAGGAGGGAATTATCGATCGCACTCGCCCTCAATACATTGTTTTAAATTCCCGTTTGTAACATGGGATTTAT
This sequence comes from Microcoleus asticus IPMA8, assembly GCF_013179805.1. Lineage (GTDB taxonomy): Bacteria > Cyanobacteriota > Cyanobacteriia > Cyanobacteriales > Microcoleaceae > Microcoleus > Microcoleus asticus. The sequence continues at coordinate 3,652 of NZ_SRRZ01000207.1, forward strand.
CTGGAAAAGGGATGACAGTGAAGTGTTTATGAGTCATCAGCTAGCTGAGCAATAATTCTAGGGCTTGCGCTTAAAGCACATCTAAACTATGATAATGATTATCATATTCGATTCAGTGCGATACAGGCGATCGCACCTAAATTTTGGCTAGGAAGTGCTATCCACAAGAGCTTTGGGATACTTAGCAGCTTTCTGAACTAACAGCAGGGCCTGTACAATTAATCAATGAGGGACAATGACTAATCTCGCTGTACAAACCCCAGATTTAATTTCCGATTTTCCCAAAAGAGGAATGCCCGTAACCATAATTACCGGCTTTCTCGGCAGCGGCAAAACGACTTTACTCAATCAAATCCTCAAAAATCGTCAAGATTTAAAAGTAGCAGTTTTAGTTAACGAATTTGGCGATATTAACATCGATTCACAGCTTTTAATTTCTACAGAAGATGACATGGTAGAACTGAGCAACGGCTGTATTTGCTGCACCATCAACGAAGGCTTAGTTGATGCAGTATACCGAGTTTTAGAACGGGAAGACCGTATCGATTGCATGGTGATTGAAACCACCGGAGTTGCAGATCCGCTGCCGATTATATTGACATTTCTCGGCACCGAATTACGGGATTTAACCAGCCTAGATTCTGTACTCACCGTAGTCGATAGTGAAACATTCACCACCGATCATTTTGACAGCGAAGCAGCTTTAAAACAAGTAGCATTTGCAGATATCGTGCTGATGAACAAAACCGATTTAGCTCCTTCAGAAAAAGTAGAAGAATTAGAAGTTTACATTCGCACTGTGAAAGAAGGAGCGAGAATTTTACACTCTGAATATGGTGAAGTTCCTTTACCCTTAATTTTGGGTGTAGGTTTAACCCAAGCAGAACTTTTCGATAGTTTTGAAACTGAGGAAAAACACGAGCATCATCACGAACATCACCATCACGATCATCATCACGAACATCACCATCACGAGCATCATCACGAACACCACCATCACGGACATCACTCCAATCACTTAGATAATGATGGATTTGTTTCGCTATCATTTCAGAGCGATCGACCTTTTGATCTCCACAAATTCCAAGAATTTCTCACCGAAGAAATGCCCTTCGATGTATTTCGGGCAAAAGGCATTCTCTGGTTTGAAGAAAGTCCGATGAGACACATTTTTCAACTTAGTGGCGCGCGCTATGAACTAAATGCTTACGAATGGTTGACTCCACCTAAAAATCAACTCGTAGTCATCGGTCGCAACTTAGATACCGCTCAAATTCGAGAACAACTTAACAGTTGTTTAGTTTAAGATTGCGTCAATCTCAGTATCTAGTAACTAAAAGTCCATACCCACTGTTAAACATTTCACAAACTGCAAGCATGACTTTATCTACTCGTCCAGAACTGACTTCTCCAAATGGTGTAGTGTCATCGATTTCTACCCAATCTCAACCCCCTGTCTCAGATGAAGAAATGAGGCAAGCAGTGCGTACATTGCTGCTAGGATTGGGAGAAGACCCCGACCGTGAAGGGTTGCGAGATACACCGAAACGAGTTGTCAAAGCCTTGCAGTTCTTAACTGGAGGTTATCGTCAATCTCTCGACGAACTGCTCAACGGAGCAGTATTCACAGAAAATGCTAACGAAATGGTGTTAGTGCGGGACATTGATATTTTCAGTTCTTGCGAACATCACATCCTGCCAATTATTGGTCGCGCCCACGTTGCTTACATCCCCAACGGGAAAGTAATTGGACTGTCAAAAATTGCTCGAATTTGTGAAATGTACGGGCGCAGATTGCAAGTGCAAGAACGCTTAACTGCACAAATTGCTGATGCACTTCAAGGATTGCTAAAACCTCAAGGTGTAGCAGTTGTTATCGAAGCTACTCATATGTGCATGGTAATGCGCGGCGTACAAAAATCAGGTTCTTGGACGGCGACTTCAGCGATGCGGGGAGTGTTTGCTGAAGATGCCAGAACTCGTCAAGAATTTATGAGTTTAATCGCGCACAAATCAAGTTTTCACTAGAATCATCGGCGAAGAAAATTCGCTGATATACAAACTTTCGTCCCAGCAGAGGGACAGAAGAAAAGAGAGTCATATTTGATTGCCATCTTTTTGTCTCTCTTTTCTTTCCCTTTCCTCCCTCTGCGCCCTCTGCGCCCTCTGCGGGAAAAAATCTTACTTAAGGAAATACAACTCCTGTAAACTCAAAATGGATCAAAAATATTTGTGGATAGAAGCTTTAAAATTTAACGATCGAGGTTTGATTCCGGCGATCGCCCAAGACGATCGAGATAGTACCATTTTAATGATGGCTTGGATGAACAAAGAGTCAATTAAGCAGACTCTAGCTACAGGAGAAGCACACTATTGGAGCCGCTCACGCTCTGAATTTTGGCACAAAGGCGCGACATCCGGGCACATCCAAAAAGTCAAACAAATATTTTACGATTGCGACGCCGATACTATTCTGCTCAAAATAGAACAGATTGGTTAAATAGCTTGTCACACAGGCGTGAGGAGTTGTTTTTTCAATTCCGTGGCGCTACCACTGGGCGCAATAATGTAATAATAATGATTATCATTATTGCCCCCAGTTCCTATGTCATCTGCAAATAACGTCGAGTCCGCCGTTCCCACTCCAAAAAATCAAAATCCCTCCCTCACAACCATCCGTCCCCGCCGCCTCCGCCGTACACCAGCTTTGCGGCGGATGGTACGGGAAAATCACCTGACAGTTGACGACCTCATCTATCCGATGTTTGTGATGGAAGGGGAAGGGCAAAAATTTGAGATTGCTTCTATAGCAATCCTAAATGATTTTCTATATCTAGAGCAATCCTAAATGATTTTCTTTGTGTAAGTATATTGACGTATTTTGGGGAAATCAAA
>NZ_SRRZ01000208.1 GCF_013179805.1 Microcoleus asticus IPMA8
TATGATTGAGTATGTCGCTCATGTTTCTGTGTCAAAAAAGCTTTATGATGTGATCTTACCACGAACTGTTACTATTTTGGAGATGTCTACTCCAAGCGGACTCAGAGATAATTCAGAAGTGTTGAAATCCTCGATCGAGCTTTAATATAGCATCCGGATAAATACCGCTGCTATCAGTTAACCAAATATCGGTGCTATCGGTAGCAATTCCCACAATCGCGGCTCCATTTCCTATTTTTTTCACCAATAACTCAGCATTCGCGATCGGCAAAAAGATCACTAACTCGAAGTCTTCTCCGCCGTATAATGCCCAATCTAAAGCTTTTTCGGGTGATACGATTTCGCTGAAAATATCGGGAATGGGTATTTTTGTGCGATCGACTTTTGCGCCAACACCGCTAGCCCGACAAATTTGAATAATCGCATCAGCTAAACCGTCGCTGCTGTCCATTCCGGCGATTGCAATTGGGGATTTAACCCCCCCCGGCCCCCCCTTGCTAAGGGGGGGAGAATTGAAATCTTGCTTCCCCCCCTTAGCAAGGGGGGGACTGAGGGGGGGTTCCATCGCGCCTTCGGAACCTAAAATTTCCCAAACCATCGGCAAAACATCGAGCCTCGGTTTAGGACACTGGTGAGCGAGAATTAAAGAAGCTCGATCGACTTCTGTAAAATTTTGCCCGAATTCGGGATTTAACAGCAATTCTAATCCCGCGCGGGAGGCTCCGTGAACCCCAGTAGCGACAATCGCCCAGCCCGATCGCGCATTTGACCGACTAATGATACGATCGCACTCAACTTGTCCAAAAGCCGTAATCGCCACAGTCACAACGGGCGATCGCACAACATCGCCACCGACGATCGGCGTATCATATTCTTGCAAGCAAGCCGTCATCCCCCGATAAAACTCTTCAACCCACTCCACAGCCGTATCCGCCGCCACAGCGAGGGCTACAGTCACCGCCAGAGGCGTTGCTCCCATCGCAGCCAGATCCGACAAATTCGCCGCTGCGGCGCGCCATCCTGCGTAATAAGGCCCCGTAGTGCGATCGCTAAAATGCACTCCATCCACCAGCATATCTGTAGTGATAGCGAGAGATTGGTTGGGATTTGTAGCCATGACAGCGCAATCATCACCCACTATCTCTGCGGGGCAGAATTTTTGCAATATTCTTAAAAGACCTTGTTCACCGATATCTTTAACTTTCATAATTTGGAATTAGTCGATCGCACTTTCTCACTTCACCATTCCTTACCGGAACTCGGCGGCAAGCGCAACCTAGGAAATCTATAAAAAGTATCCCCTTCATCATCTACCTCTAAAACCGCCGAAAAAATCTTCACTTGCCGAGTTAAATAATGCTGAGCAACTTCTGCCTCAACCCTAGCATTAGCGGCCAGTTGAATCAGCGAAACCTGACTGTTTTGAGTTTCCAACAACTGATAAAAAGCCTCATCTAACCGCTGCTTTTGCTTGCTTTCATTCACATTTTTTACAATCAACAATCCTGCGAATCCGCCCAAACCAATTACCAATAAAAATTCTAAAATTGCCATACTCTCGATTAAATTCCTGATTTCAATAACAAAATATAAAAATTATCTCTTCTTCCAGCCCGCCTCAGCGGGCTTGGTGTGTGTAGAAGCGATTTCAATCGCCTTCACCTTTATTTAGAAAAGATTTCAATGGCTGTCACTATTGATTTTTTTAGCCCGCGCAGGCGGGCTTTGTGTGTGCAGAAGCGATTTCAATCGCCTTCACTTTTGACAAGCAGCGATTTCAATCGCCGTCATTAATTAAACTTGAGGTCGCACCAAATTTTCGATTCCTTTAACTACCTTAGCAGATACAATCTTGTCTCCTTGCTTCAGTTGTTCCAAAACTTCTTTTCCTTCAATCATGTAACCAAAAACAGCATATCGGCCGTCCAACAGATTCAGGCCAGCGGGCGTTAGTTCAGGTTCAAACAAGAAAAAGAAAAACTGAGAAGAACCGCTGTCGGGTTCAGCTTCCTTGCGCGCCATTGCCACAGTACCGAAAGCAGAAAAAGGCAAAACAGGCTCGTCGCGATAGCGCCCCGCATCTTCTAGAGTAATCCCGTAAACAGGCTCCTTTTCGTCTCTGACGAGCACTTCCAGCGGAACATTCCGGTATTTGCCAGTACCTGGGTCAATAAAACCCTCTTCCTTGCCTTCGGGGTCTCCGGTTTGCAAAACGTAGGATTCTTCCGATCGAATAAACGGCAAACCGTCATAAAAACCTCGATCGACTAAATCGACAAAATTACCAGCCGTAACCGGCGCGCTGTAGCCGTCAACCACTACAGTAATTTCCCCTTTTTCAGTTTGTACGGCCACAGTAGCGCGCCCTTTGAGTTGAGGCAGACTAGCATATTTTGCTGGCACTTCAAACGGAAACTTTGTCACCATCAACTCTTCGATTTCGCCTACCGAACCCAGGATTGTGGGTTTCAAGTCAATCACTTTTTCCTTGTCTTTAGCCTCAACAGCCTTTTCCAGTTGAGCAATTCCCTCCTTGACTTGTGCAAGTAGCACCTCAGCTTCCGGCTTTTTGGCGTCGGGAATACTCGCTAAAATGTCAGATTCCCGAAGGTTGAGAATCCTGGAAGCCTTGCTGACATCGCTGCTAATGGGCCCCCAACGTTTAGACCGTATGTGGTTGCCAATGTCTTCGAGACTGATTTGCAAATCTCGCACAGTCTGATTGTCAATAGGTAAAGCGAAGCGCAGCAGCGCCCGGCCGTCGGTAATCGCATTTCCAGCAGGCATACTGCTGCTGGGGCGTTTGGCATGGGAGACTGCACTGAAACTCAGTCCGAGAGTGAACAGCAGGAGTGCTAAAGCGAGGGTTTTGACCCAGCGCTTGCACGTATCGATCGAGAAATTAGGCCAATGCAACATAACTTTAACTTTTATTGCCTCTATTATCTTCCCACAGCGCTGTCGGCCTTCTATCCGTTTGCCGTACACTGCTCGTTGCCGAACTTCCTTCCCTTGAGAGCTTTTTAGCTTTCTGTACAGCAGTTGCTCCCTTTGAACGGTAAAATAAAATGCCAATTGCTTTTGGATGCCGTCAGCTAGACTGCGGCTTTAACTTGAGCCGCTCAAAAACGGATACAATCCCCAGACTCCTGTCGTGGAGAGATCAAAATTTTAGACCAAGGTTCAATCTCCCAAATTCATCTGTGGAGTAAATCTAAAATCTAAAATCTAAAATCTAAAATCGACTGACTTTAGTTCCCCCGTGCCGGCAAGGCGACGGGATTGCCTGCAAAAATTTATATGATCTCCAGTAACGACTTTCGACCAGGTGTTTCAATTGAATGGAATAACGGCGTGTGGCGGGTTATCGAATTCCTCCACGTCAAGCCAGGAAAAGGCTCGGCTTTCGTGCGGACAAAATTAAAAAACGTCCAAACCGGAAACGTAGTAGAACAAACCTTCCGGGCGGGCGAGACTATGCCTCAAGCCAACTTGGAAAAGAGCGCGATGCAGCATACCTATAAAGAGGGCGACCAGTTCGTCTTTATGGATATGGAAACTTACGAGGAAAGTCGCCTCAGTGCCAAGCAAATAGGCGATCGTGTCAAGTACCTCAATGAAGGGATGGAAGTCAACATCCTTCGCTGGAACGACCAAATCCTGGAAGTGGAACTCCCCAACTCGGTTGTTTTGGAAGTGACACAAACCGATCCAGGAGTCAAAGGAGATACTGCCACCGGCGGCAGCAAACCCGCCATCCTCTCCACCGGAGCTCAGATTATGGTGCCTCTATTTATTTCCATTGGAGAACGGATTCGGATTGATACTCGTGAAGACAAGTACCTCGGCCGAGAGTAGAAACGACGGAGGAAAAGGGAGTTTTTAGTTTTTAGTTCTGAGTTATGAGTTAAAGAATTCAAAATTCAACACTCATCGCTCACAGCTTAAAAACTATCCCTTTTGCCTCCAAACTCGGTGAATTCTCCTAGCTTCGCCGGATTCCTAATTTTCAATTTTCAATTTTCAATTTTCAATTCTCAATTACCCTTGAATCTGCTGTGCAACTAGACTTAAACCAGCTTTGCGAACTCCTAACTGTATTAGACAAAACAGGCATTTCGGAACTGACCTTAAAAAGTGGGGATCTTGAACTGACAGTGCGCAAAGGCATTCTGGCAAGTTCACCAGGCACTGCTTCTGCGCTCCCTGCTGCCGTGGCGACAGTCGCTCCGAGCGCGTTGGGCGCTGTTGCTAGCCCCACCTTAGCCTCACCTCCTGCTGTTGACCAAAATGTAGGAGCAGCTCTGGCTGAGGCCCCTGCCGCCACACCAGTCGCCGTGCCTGCTGCCGTGACTGCTCCTGTCGATACTAAATGGGTGCCAATTATCTCGCCGATGGTAGGAACTTTTTATCGCGCTGCTGCTCCCGACGAGCCGCCTTTTGTCAATGTGGGCGATCGCATCAAGGTCAGCCAGACAGTTTGTATTATCGAAGCGATGAAGCTGATGAACGAGATCGATGCTGATGAAGTGTCCGGTCAAGTGATGGAAATTTTAGTTCAAAATGGGGAACCTGTGGAATACGGTCAAGTTTTGATGCGAATTAATCCGGATTAAAAGATTACTTTATTGTTATGGAATAAATGCTAATAGTTCCAGATCACTTCTCTCCGGTGAGTTTGATGAAGTCATCCCAGCCTGTCCCGCAAGAGGTTGTGCAACAAGTTGCTGAGTATTTCAGTATTTTGAGCGAGCCAATGCGTTTACGAATTTTGAACTTGCTTCGCGACGGCGAAAAATGCGTGCAAGAGTTGGTGGAAGCTACTCAAACGAGTCAAGCCAATGTTTCTAAGCACCTAAAACTCATGCTCCAAGCTGGTATCCTTACTCGCCGGAGTGAAGGAACTTCAGCCTATTATAAGGTGCAGGACGAGTTAATTTTCGAGTTGTGTAATATGGTGTGCGATCGGCTTGCCAGCCGGATCGAACAGCAAGCCCTACACTTTCGCGCATTTAGCCTGACTACCAAGCACTGAAAATTAGTCGCCAGTCATCAGTCATCAGTCATCAGTCATCAGTTATCAATCCCTACTCTCTGTCTTCAGACCGATGACTAATGACTCCTAACTAATGACTTCTCACTAATGACTCATAATTACTAAAGGGGAAAATTTTTGTCAAAACTTTGGCGGGTACTCGGCTGAGCCACCTCCAAACCTTCGCCACCCAAAAGTTCTAAAGGCTTGCCTTCCACCGAAATCCAAACCTTGGTATTCGGTTGTAAACTCGTAGCCGTATAGATAACTTGCCCTAACCGGCCAGTCATTGAATTGCTACCCCCCCCCGAAGTAAATTCTGCCGACAAATCGACATAAACTCCGTCATTCTTGACACTCAAACCCCGGAGTTTTGTCCCATTAGGAATTTCGCTAGAAACAGTTGCATCCTTGGGCCCGGCCAACAAACTGTTAAAAGCAGCTTGTAAAGTTGCATCAGGCTTGTCAGCTTGTTTGACAGCTACTTTCGTAGGAACTCCCTCAAATTTGCCACTGGCATCTTTAACCCAGTAGACTTGCACTGTCTGGGCTGCCGGCTGCGGCAAAGGCTTGGGCTGAGGCAACTTTGATACCAGAGCGTTAGGCGTCTGAGCGTTAGGCGTCTGAGCGGTAGGCGTCTGAGCGGTAGGCGTCTGAGCGGTAGGCGTCTGAGCTGTAGGCGCTTGGACAGGATTTGGAGGGGGTACCGGGATAATTACAGCAGGGGATTCCGCAGGACTTGGGGACAGCGCCGGAGCGGTAGTCGGAGCGGAAGAGTGCGTGTCTGCAGGGGTTGGCGAACGGTTCGCCGTCCACCAGGCAATGCCCCCTCCTGCCACTAAAGCTAACCCGCAAACACCGGCAATCACTGCTGTGGAGACGCGGCGTACTTCTTGTCCATCTTTCATAATACAAATCCTCCTTAGAGATAGAGCGCTTGGGACGGTGAGGAGCGACTCCGATCAGCTACATTTGTCTATGGTTAGATTCTGGAATTGACACAATTGCATTGCTGCTAGCGAACACTTTATGGCAAGCCCAACATTTTCTGAATCCGACTATTGGAATCCTAGACCATAATATGAGATTTAGTGTGGGAGTATGTCACAGTCTCTCGATCGGCCTAGTGGCCATATTCTATAGTAATCATAAAAAATTAAAGGATGAAGGAAGAAAGAAGAAAGAAAAAGGAAGAAAGAAGGCAACGGATGGATGTAATGTGGGTAACGGGGGTAACGGATAGAAGGAAGAAGGAAAAATGATGTCGATAAAAATATTTTTCCCCAAACAAAAAGCGCCCCTATTTCTAGGAGCGCTTTCTGTTTATCGGGGGCTAAAACTTAGCCGTTGATAGAAGGAGCAACCATTGCTACGGGAGTTGTCTCACCAGCAGCCAAGTCGAGCGGGAAGTTGTGAGCGTTGCG
>NZ_SRRZ01000209.1 GCF_013179805.1 Microcoleus asticus IPMA8
TGTAGCGCTGTAGGTGAAATTTGCTGTTGTAAAGTTGGCTGTCGATTGGAAAAATAATTGGTTAATGTCAGCAGGTGTCAGAATTTGACCGACGGTGATAATCCGGCCGCCCGTATCCGGATTGCCTAAAAATATCAGCCCTTCATTTGCTGGTGGGACGGTGTTGATGGTGAAGGATGCGATCGAGCCGTCGGGGTCGCTTCCTCCAAGTCCTGCGATCGCCACAGCGCTGCTGGGGCCGATCTCAAGGTTGACGTTGTTAGCTACGGGCGGTTGGTTTGGCACCGGCAGCAGCGCCGATACAGTAGCGCTGGCGGGGCTGGTGGCACCCTGGTTGTCTGTAGCGCTGTAGGTGAAATTTGCTGTTGTAAAGTTGGCTGTCGATTGGAAAAATAATTGGTTAATGTCAGCAGGTGTCAGAATTTGACCGGCGGTGACAATAGTGCCACCAGTAGCGGGATTGCCTAAAAATATCAGCCCTTCATTTGCTGGTGGGACGGTGTTGATGGTGAAGGACGCGATCGACCCGTCGGGGTCGCTTCCTCCAAGTCCTGCGATCGCCACAGCGCTGCTGGGGGCGATTTCCAGGTTGACGTTGCTAGCTATCGGCGGTTGGTTGGCGGGAGTCGGAGTCGGTGCCGGAGTCGGAGTCGGAGTCGGGGCAGAGGCGATGCTGGTAGTAACAGTTGCGCCGGGCTCGCTGCCGTTATTGTTGCCGGGATTCGCGTCATTCGTCTTTGAGGTACTTCTTGCCGTGTTGCTGACAGTGCCGGTCGCCGGGACTGGGAATGTGACTCTCCGGCTGACGGTAACGCCGTCAGCTAAGCTGGCAATGGGCGGAAAGCTGACAATGCCTGTGGCTGGGTCGTAAATACCGCCGTTGGATGCTGTAACGCCGGTTAAACCGGGAACGATGCTATCTGTAAGGGTGATGTTGGTTGCCGGACTCGGCCCACTGTTAGTTGCCGTAATTGTGTAGGTGACTGTCGATCCCGCGGCCGCAGTAGCTGGCCCGGTTTTGAGCGTCACTACATCGGCGCTATCGGTGATAGTGGTGGTGACTCGCGCTTGGGGGCTGCTGCCGTTGTTGTTGGCAGGATTGGGGTCTGCGCTAGTTGAGGTGCTGCTAGCTGTGTTGGCGATCGGGCCGCCGGTGACGGGAACTGCGAAACTGACTGTTCTGTTGGCGCTGGCTGCGCTGGCTAGGGATGCGATCGCTGTCCAAGTCACAATACCTGTAGTTGCGTTGTAACTTCCGCCCTCCGAGACGCTGACTCCTGTTAAGCCCGGAACAATGGTGTCGGCGATCGCCACATTGGTTGCCGCACTCGGCCCACTGTTAGTGGCAGTAATTGTGTAGGTCACTGTCGAGCCTGCCGCCGCAGTAGCGGGCCCGGTTTTGACCGTCTCTACATCGGCACTCTGGGTGATAGCAGTGGTAACTCGCGCTTGGGGGCTGCTGCCGTTGTTGTTGTCAGGATTGGGGTCTGGGCTAGTTGAGGTGCTGCTAGCTGTGTTGGCGACGGTGCCGCCGGTGACTGGAACTGCGAAACTGACTGTTCTGTTGGCGCTGGTTGCGCTGGCTAGGGATGCGATCGCCGGCCAAGTCACAATACCTGTAGTTGCGTTGTAAGTTCCGTTGTCCGATGGGCTGACTCCTGTTAAACCAGGAACAATGGTGTCGGCGATCGCCACATTGGTTGCCGCACTCGGCCCACTGTTAGCTGCCGTAATTGTGTAGGTGACTGTCGATCCCGCGGCCGCAGTAACGGGCCCGGTTTTGAGCGTCACTACATCGGCAATATCGTTCGTGATAGTGGTGGTGACTCTCGCCTCTGGGCTGCTGCCGCTGTTGTTGGCGGGTACGGGATCGATCGTGTTGCTACTGCTGAATACACTGTTTGTAATAGCGCCGATAGTAGTTGGGGCGGTAACGGTGACAGTACGGGTGACGCTGGCCCCAAGAGGTAAATTCGGAATAGTTGGCCAGGTGACCAGTCTCGTTGTCGGATTGAAAGTGCCGTCGCTGTCGGCACTTTCAAATACTGCCCCTCGGGGCAGTTGGTCTTCAACCAGCACGTTTTCCGCCGGGTCGGGACCATTATTTACTGTCGTAATTGTGTAAGTAATGGTGCTGCCCAGTGCCGCAGCGGGCGGGCCTTTTTTCGTTGTCGCAACATCTGCTGTAGTCAGCGGCAGGTCTATAGTTTGGATCGACAAAGTGCGAACGTCGTGAATATTTGTTGCGTCTCCCGTTGAACCAGCAAAACCAAATTTGAATGTTGGCGGGATTGGTCCGTTTATTGCCTCTAAATCGCCAATGTCGATAATAGTCTCGCCCACATCTGTAAACGAACCATCATTGTCGAGACCGAAGAAGCTAACAGTAAGCTGACGACTGTTAGGCGTTCCAGGAGTGGGAGGTTCCAAAATAACTTGAACTCTTCTTCTGGCTGGTTCCCGAGTAGTAGTAATGGCGTTGATCGGCGGAATTACGGAATTGGGAATATTATCTATTCCCCCCGGCAAATAGTTAGAAGTTAAAAACTGATATTGCGTATCTTCGCTACCTCGAAGTGTTATCGAATCTGGTCTAATCCCCCCCGGAATTCCGCCTACACGCCCAGAAGTTGTAGTTGAGAAATTTCCGAATTCATCCAATCCAATTCCTAAATAACCTCCCCGTAAACCGGACTGATTTGTATCTGTATTTTGGGCGTAGCCGAGAGAACCTCCATAACCTCCAGCTTGTGTTGGCGTCACAGTACCGTCAATTAAAAAGAAACTTATGCCGTCCCCTGTCAAGTTACTGGGTAAATTCGGACGTGCAGTGCCGTTGTAGGCAAATATATCGAAGACAATTTTAAGGCCGCTGCTGGCTGGTACTGGACTGTTATAGATGGCAAAAGTAGATTGGTCAAAACTTCTTGAAGTTAATCTCAAAGCCCCGCTGCCGGGCTGGTCGATATTCAAACCCGGAAAACTCTCCGTTCCGGTTCCTGCTGTTAAAGCTGGGGCGTCTGACGTGCCGGTGACCCCAGATATCCAAGGCCCTATTAGACTTGCATCTTGAAAAGTTTCGTCAACTAAAGTAATGAGGACAGCACTGTAAGTTTCCTGCGTTTTTGTTTCAAAGGCTATTGCGGTTTTTACTCGTCCTGCTGTAACATTTAATTGCCAGTTTCCTCCTAATTTTGCACTGCCAATTAAATTGTTGGAAGCGGCTATATTGGCGCCTGTTAATTCTCTCAGTTTCCGCACGAAAGCAATCCCTGATTTTCCAGCCCCAACCCTGCACGCTAATAATAAAATATCGGCTTTTTCGCTGAAAGCCTTTCGCCACTGCTGCAAATGCCCATCGTACTTTAGTAAGTTTTCATCCTTTAGGAAAGTTGACCCCAGTTGCACGGAAGCTTCATTGCCGTGAGCCACTATCTGAAGGCTGGCAATGAAGCTGCGTTTAGCTAGAATCTCGGTAATTTGTTCTACTCCGTCCCGAGTTTTATCGAGGACTATTATCTCTGTCCCCGGTTTGACTCCGCTGGCAAGATGCTGATAATTCTCTACCCTCGGGTCGATGCAAACTAAATGTTTTTTCTGCTCGGTATTGACGCTAAGACTCGCTTTTGTTAAACAGTAAATATCGAGCGCCGGATCGCCCGCTAATGGCTCTCCAATCACAGGAGTTTTTATGCAGTCTTTGTCGCGGCGATCCCAACTTAATTTTTGAATTTGGGAAGAGTAGTTGCACCATAATTTCTTCATGAGTTAGATAGCTCCTTGACCTGTTAATTGTCAACCTTCAGCGCCAGATATTATTGTTAATTGCTAATCGGCAATTGTTAATTGCTAATTTCTCGGCTTCGCATAGTTGACAAGTTCCATTTACTGCGATTTTTATTTGATCGGCATCTTCCCAAAGTAGCAGTTAGCGGCATTTACCTCGGAAATTAGGCATTTTTTTAGCCAAGTCAGACTGAGCTAAAAATTATTCTTGGATGCAAAAAAAGTGGCGTGATGTACGAAAATACGCCGTGGAGTGCAATATTTATTTGCAAAAACCAATTGACAAGTGTTTTTATTTGTAGTAATAACGGCTGTAACACTCAGAACTTTATTACGACCTGAGTCCAGATAACAAACCAATTTTATAGTAGTCAATCAGCCCAAGATCGCATAATATTTATCCTGGTAAAATAAGCGTTATAACTTTTGTAGTTATCAACTCCGTTTTGTTGAGATTTTTCAAAATTAATCACTCACTAAAACCTGTTTCAGGGAGTGAAATAAGCGAACATAAAATAAGTCACGAGCTTGATGTTATTTAATTAATAAATATTCTCCTAACGCGGTTTATTTAACAAAGCGAGCGTGTAGAAAGCGACAAAAGCCAGCGCATTAAATGCGCTTTTATCCTGAGCGCGCTCCAGCAACAAAATCGAGAGAAGTGAGAGAATTATTAGCCCCAAAAACCTGAGCCAAAACCTCCCCAGTGGCAGCAAATTTCACTAAAAAGCCATTGGCAGTCGAGTTAATTTGCAACGACTCAAAACTCAAGCCCTCGGCGAGGACAAACTTGTCAGTTCCTACATCAAAATTGAGCACAGTATCGATACCGTTATTAGCATTCAACACAAAACGATCGCTCCCAATACCTCCAATCAAAGTATCATCTCCCCCATCGCCAAACAGCCAGTCATCCCCTGCACCCCCATTGAGAATATCGCGATCTTTTCCTCCGTTGAGGGTGTCATTACCCTCATCACCGTTGAGAGTATCTTGACCTTCATTGGCGTATAACAGGTCATCGCCGCTGCCCCCGTTGATACAGTCTTGCTGGCCGTCTTCACCCACAGCGCCTCGCAGATTTTCCCCGCGATCGCCGCTAATGGTATCGTTACCCTCATCGCCGCACAAAATATCGCTGCCGGAGTCGCCGTACATCAAGTCATTGCCAGCATCTCCCTGTACTACATCGTCATCCTTGCCTCCGCGAACAATATCGTTACCCTCACCCCCACTCAAAGAGTCGGAACTCTCACCTCCGCCCTGAAAGTCATTCCCATCCCCTCCAAATAGCAAGTCGCGGCCATCAACATCGGACACTAACTGGTTTTGCAAACCGCCGTAAAGCCAATCGTCTCCCTGATCCCCGACAATGGTGTCGGAACCGAGTTCGCCCCAAATCCGGTCGCTGTCTTTGCCACCGTATACTAAGTCGTTACCTTTGCCGGCAAAAATGCTGTCGTTACCGCTGCTTCCGCCGATGATATCGCCGGTGTCGTTGCCGAAAATTAAGTCCGCTTCATCAGTTGCAATTGTGCTGCCCCCTGGAGTGCCGTAGTCGCCGATTATGGTGTCGGAACCTTGATTGCCGTAGAGAGTGTCCGAGTCAGTTTCGCCAAAAATCCGATCGCCGGCTTTGCCTCCAAACACTACATCCCGGCCGTTGCCACCTCGCAAGGTGTCGTCATTATCTTGACCGTTGAGTAAGTCGTTGCCATCGCCTCCAAACAGCAAATCGAAGCCGTCGGGGTCGCTGTCGAGGGAGTTGAGGACGCCGCCGAATACAGAGTCGTCTCCCTGGTCGCCGGACAGGGTGTCCGGGCCTTTGTCGCCCCAAATCAGGTCGCTGTCGATACCACCGTAGGCGATGTCGCCAGCTTTGCCGGAGTAAACGGTGTCGGAACCTTGGTTGCTAGCAATGGCATCGCCTGAAGAACCGCCGAAAATCAGGTCGCCGTCGTTGTCGGTCAAGTCGATGTTGTTGCCGTTGTCGCCGACGATGGTGTCGGCACCGCGATCGCCGTACAATGTGTCGGAATTGCGATCGCCAAAAATGCGATCGTCTTGTTTGCCGCCAAATACGGCATCGGTTTGTTTGCCGCCGTAAACGATGTCGCTGTCGAGGCCGGCAGCTATGAAATCTCGCTGTTGTTCGCCGTAAACGATATCGCTGCCTGCTTGACCTAACACTGTGTCGTCGCCGCTTTTTGAGAGAAACTGTTGGTTAGTTTCGTTTCCTGTTAAGGAATCGTTGGCCTCGGTCCCGAGAATTGTGTTTTGGATGTCGATGAGTTGTGCGGCGCTGGAGTCGAAGTTGAGTGTTTGTGAAGGCTGGGGGGGGATAAATGTGAAGTTGGGCGGCTGGGGCAGTGGTTGGCAACCGCAACCGGTATCTGGTTCGGGTACTGGACCGAATATCGGGGTCGGTTCTGGCGCTGGTGTTGGTGTTGGAGTTGCAGTTAGTTCCGGTTCCGGGGTTGGTGCTGGTATCGGCGCTGGTATGGCAGTCGGCACGGGTATCGGCATCTCACTTATACACATCT